>DXFU01000042.1 GCA_019114305.1 Candidatus Hungatella pullicola
AAGAATTTCTATAACCTTTCTTGGGGAACCAGTAGAACCCAGCATCTGTAACGCGGTAGCTATTTGTTCTTTTGTGTATTTCATCGTTAGTCACGATGTGCAAGAGTCCAACTTTTTGTCCGCACCCCCTACACCTCTGCGGACAGTTTTCCGCACATTTTCCGCAGCCGATACAAGTATCCGCTATTTGGTACCCTTTCACAGATATATTACCATTGCCTATTACATAGCTTTCCCGAAAAATCGGATTTACGCCAAGATGAAAATATTCGATTTCAGCATCCCTGATCTCAAATACAATACCAATATTTCTTGTGTCTCCAGGATACACATTGGAAAGATAAGGCTGCTCAGAAAAAATCGTATCAATCCATTTTTTCTGATCCTCTTGCGGTACGGGTACCGCTTTTGCTGCCAAACGGATCATTTCCTTGTACTTTGTATATCCAAGTATCTGTACCCGTCCATCCGAAAGCAATTCCCTACAAAACGCTTTTCCTCTGGCAGTAAAAAAGTACATGGCATTCGATTCATAATGGATCGCGCTGATATTCCGTACTTGAGGGTTTCCGTATTCATCCACCGTCGCAAACGCTAAAACGCCCACATATTGTAATTTCCGTAAACAGGTTTCTGCATCCATCTGAATATCTCCTCACATTATTCTTTTGAAGCAATATGATAAAAACAAGTTTCTTCCAAAGGTTTTCTATGACATCCCAACTTAGTATTCGGTACAAAATCCGGTGCTGGGTACCCAATGTAAAGCATGCATATCGGCTGCCAATTCTCCGGCAATTCCAGTAATTTTCTTGCTTTTTCTTCATCAAAGTAACTAATCCACACAGTCCCCAGATCAAGACTTGCTGCTTCCAGCATCATATGAGTGGCTATAATCGTTGCATCGGTTGCTCCACTGCTTTTCCCGTTCTGTGGATGGATCCAACAGGCAGTCTTATCGTATGACACAAACAGCACCAGTGGCGCTCCATAGTAAAAATTAACTTTTCCGTGTTCCTGATCATCACATTCTTTTGCTAAGTCTACATACTTCTGACTATATCCAAAAGAACAAAACTCTTTTACTTTTGCCAGGTCCTCTACCGTGTTCAATACAAGAATTCTTTGTGGCTGGGCGTTTACTGCAGTAGGTGCCCAGCGTCCAGCCTCCAAAATTTTCTGTATCTTTTCAGCTTCTACCGGAGTCTGTGCAAACTTCCGTACAGTAACTCGTTTTTTGGAAACATCCATAAAATCCATTTGAACTTTCTCCTTTCTATGATTCTTGTGTAAAACGATGCACGTTTCGGTGTCTATCCTTTTGTACGCCTCTTGCATATGTAATTTCAGGATAACCAAATCCGACTATCAGTTTCATATAGTGATCTGCCGGAATATTCAACATTTGTCTGGCTTTCGGTGCTAGCTCATGTAAGACTTCTGCCGGATAACTCATAATAATAGTTCCGAGACCAAAAGCATTGGCAAGCAGTTCAAAATATGCTGTTGCGAGATTACAATTCACTTTTGAACCCTCTGCCCATTTCCCTGAACATTTTTCATGTGCAATAAACAGATGGGGGGCTCCACAAAAAAGCAAATCATTTTTCCTGACTGTTTTTTCAGACTCTTTCATCTTTCCGTAGTAAAAATCATTAAAACTGTGTGTATATACGTGTCTTTTTGCATCAGATTCCATTTTTGAATACGCAAGACGCCAGATTTCCTTTACCCTGTCCTTATCATCAATAACCGTATATTCCACATTGCAGGAGTTTCCTCCAGTAGGCGCTGCTGCCATAGCATCCAAAATTCTGCTGATTATCTGAGGATCCACATTTTGATTTAAATATCTTCGACATGAACGACGGTTGACCACCAGTCTTTCCATATAACTTCCCATCTCCAGCGGAGGGAGAGGCAGGGAATCATCTGCTTTTTTATTGAAAATAGAAATCGCTCCCTGTGGACATACTGCCAGACAATGCTGACATTTCCAGCAGCCTCTCCAACCAAACCTCTCAAACTCTTTCATTTTCGGAAAACCATCTTTGTCTAAGACGAGTACCATCCCAGAACAGGTATTTATGCATTTTCCGCATTTGATACATTTCGAGCGATCCAGTTTAAAATGTGTTTTTTGTTCTGCTCCCATGTAATTTCTCCTCTCCGCTTTTTATGAAACACATACCACAATCTTACCGTCCACTTTATGATGATCCATGTCGGAAAGGGCCTGATCGATGTGTGCAAAAGGATAAACAGCTCCTATAGCAGGTTTCAGCTGATGATGGTCAATGAAGGAGAAGATCGCATCTATGGCCTGCTGGTCAGGGTAGTTGGAGAAAAATCCGGTAAGATATACCCCATTAGGAATATCCTTAATAGGATCAAAACCGTTTAACGTATAGACACCACCCAAAATGCCGGTATTGCAAACGATTCCGCCCTGCTCCACACAACGCAGGGTATCTGAAAGCGTTTTAGGTCCCACCAGTTCCAGAGCTTTCGTTATACCAGCAAAACTTCCTGCAAGCTTCCCCTCATCTAAAATCACCTGGTCCGCATGATTCAAAAGGGGCAGCTTGCTCTCTTTATGGGTGGATGCAATCACCCTGCAGCCCAGGGCTTTTGCCAGCTGAATGGCCGAGTACCCCAACGCACAAGTAGCACCGCGAACGAAAAGCGTATCCTCCGGTTTCAAATGAAGACATGTAAATAGGGACCCCCATGCGGTAAAATATGTTTCCGGTACAGCAGCCAGCTGCTCCCATGAAAGGTCATAAGAAAGACCAAACACTTGACGATCCGGCACCAGCACATATTCCGCGTAACTGCCATTTGTACTGGTCAAACTTTTTTGTAACACTTAGTTCGAAAAATTTACGTTCTATATCTCGCCTCGAATGGTGTCTTCCAACCATTATACGAATGGGGACGGACATGGTTATACCATACGTACACATATCTCCTGACTGCTTCATCCAGACTTTCCGCACTGGAAAAACTGTTAGGATAGATTAACTCGTTTTTAAATGTATTATAAAAGCGTTCCATAGGCGCATTATCATAAGGGCGCCCCGCTTTACTCATGCTCTGACGGATTCCTCTCTTCTTACAGTAATCCACAAATTCCCATGAGCTGTACTGGCTGCCCTGATCGCTGTGCAGGATCAGTCCCTTCCCTGGTTTTTCTCCCTCTATTGCCTTTTCAACTGCTGCTTTGGCCAGCTCCGTATTTATATGCTCGGAATTTAAGCTGGATACCACACTGCGGTCATATAAATCCATGACCGCGCAGTTATATCTCATGTTTCCATTAGACAGCCTTATATAAGTAAAGTCTGTACACCATACCAGATTGGGGGCCTTCACTTGAAACTTCTGTCTTAAAAGATTCGGGAAGATCTTGTTTTTTACCCCACGTACATAGGAAGGCTACTCGATTTTTCGGAGGCTTTTAGAGCCTCTGTCTTATATTTACGGTTCGTATACAATTTCCGATTCAGAATTCCAGTTGGGGCCGTTGTAGCCGGATTTAAATCGAAGAATCATTTCATGGGTAAGGCTGGTTTTATTAAAGTCACAGGGAATCTCCTGCCGGTTCAGCCAGACAGCCGTAGATAATTCCTTCTGATCCAGATGAATTTCTGTGGAGCCGTCAACCTCAGCGAAAAATCCTACAAGAAGAGAGTCGCTGAAGGCCCATGGCTGGCTTTTATAGTAGCGAATATTCTTTACTTTTAACCCAACCTCCTCCATTACCTCCCGGTGAACGGTCTGTTCCAGTGTTTCACCAAATTCTGTATATCCTGCTACCAGAGCGTATCTGGTATATTCTCGTCCTGCATACTTGGTGAGAAGAAGCTTATCCTTGTCTGTAATGGCCACAATAACAGCCGGAGATAACTTTGGGTATGCGGTAAAGCCGCAGTCTGGACAGACCGTAGCCCGCTCAGTGAGGCTTTTCCCCATAGGAGCGCCGCAGCAGCCGCAGAAACGGTTGGAATGATAAAAGCGATACAGTTCATGGCCGTTGGCAGCAGCGAAGGCCGTCCACATAGGCTGCATTTCCCGTATGATGGAGGCAGGGTAAAAGGCAAGAATCTCATTTCCGGAAAACTCTTCCGGCTGGTTCATTAAATAGTATTCCCGGCTGTCAATGGAGAAGAGATAGTCGCAGGAAACAGGCTGTTGCGATAAAAAGTGGAAATCTTTAAGCGTGGGGATCTCCAGGTTTTCTATATGCTTTAACAAAATCTTCTGATTGCGGAAAAAAAGAATATAACTATCCTGGGAAGGCCTTTTGCGGAAAAACTGGTTTTTAAAGGAGTGAGGCTGAATATCCTGTATCATTGGCAATTCCTTCTTTCTTATTACGTGAAAATCTTATCAGGTGATAATAGCAAAACAGAGATGGAATGTCAATGGAGCGGCTGGGCACAAAATTGTAATAATTGTTAAGCCGCCTGTTATAGCGAACAAGAGTCAGAAGAGATATAATAAAATATATCTCATGTCATTACAAGGAAACTAGGTGACGGCAGACAGGGAGCAGACAATAGAAAGCAGGTAGAAATAGTCTGTATGAAGGCGTTTTTGCAGGGGGAATGCATATGAAAGATTATAAGGCTTTACTGGAACAGGCACAGGAAAATATTATAAAAGGGAAGCAGCTGGAAAGCAGAAAGGAAAAACTTCATTCCCAGCTTAGAGATCTGGAAGAGAAGGCAGAAGAGCTTAGAAAGATTAAATATAAGGAAGAAAGGGATGTAGAACAGCTGGAACGTTTTAGTCTGTCCGCCCTTTTTGCCAAACTGACAGGAACGCTGGATGAAAGGACAGAAAAGGAGAAATCGGAAGCTTATGCGGCTTCTGTTAAGTATGTGGCAGCTATGGGGGAGGCAGAGCTTGTGCGGGAGGATCTGAGAAGAACTTCAGAGGCCTTGTCTGTTCTGGGAAATTACGAGAGAAAATACCACCAGATTCTGGAAGAGAAAAAAAGAGAGCTTACAGAGTGTGAGACAGAGGAAGGAAGAAGGATTTTAGAACTGGAACAGCAGAAGGCGGACTATAAGGGACAGTTAAAAGAGATAGATGAAGCCATTTCTGCAGGTAATTCGGCAATGGGAGGAATCGCTCGTATAGAGGAGTCTTTGAAAAGCGCAAAGAACTGGAGCACCTGGGATATGGTGGGAGGAGGAATGGCCTCTGATATGATGAAGCACAGCCGGCTTAATGAGGCTCAGCGCCAGGCAGAGGAGCTGCAGAGACAGCTGAGAAAGTTTAAAATAGAATTGGCCGATATCCAGGTAGATTGTGAGCTTCAGCTTCAGATTGAAGGATTTTTAAAGTTTGCTGATTTTTTCTTTGACGGGATTTTTGTAGATTGGACCGTTCACAGTAAAATAGAAAATTCCGCTCAGGAGGTACAGACAGTAAAGAATCAGGTGGAAAAGGTGCTGCATTTCCTGGAAAATAAGAGAATCGAAAAGAGAGAGCAGATAGATGAGGCGGAAAGACAGCTGAATCAGATTGTGTATTCGGCCTAGAGGGCCCTGGCCTGTTCCGGATCAGGAAAGGATTCCGGAACGGACCAGGGTTTTTCTTACCTGTTTTCCTAAAAGAAGGCCAAGAATTGTGAGAACAATGTCTTTGGGAATAAAGGCAGTGGCAGAATAAATCAGGATTGCACCCAGAGACATAGTTTCACTAAGAAAAGCCCATTGAAGCCCTCCTGCCAGTTCATCCAGCATAAGTCCCAGAAGACCGAAAAGGATAAACAGAATGTTTGACAGGAATGAGGAAGTCTTCTTTAAGTGGATTCCGCATAAGGGAGCCATGAAAAGCCATCCCCATATATAACCGCCGGTAACGCCGGCTAAAACGCCAAGTCCTCCATGGAATGAGGAGAAAATAGGAAGGCCAGCTCCTCCTAACAGAACATAGGTCAGAACAGATACAAAGCTTAACTTTGGACCAAGAACAGAACCAATTAAGGCAACGCCGAATACCTGAATGGTAATAGGAACTCCTGAAGGCATAGGAAGAGAGATCTGGGAGATTACGGCCAGAAGAGCAGCTGTCATTCCTGCCATGGTTATGTCCTTTACTGTAAATTTAAGTCCTGAAGGGGCTTGTGCTTTTAATGGTGGTGTGTGTGTCATAAAAGTTCCTCCTGAATGTTTTAAGCAATATATCTGGCAGCCAGTTTTTTCGTATTTTTATATTAGCACATGAAAAATTAATTGTAAACTATTTTATAGAAAATGGTTTACAATTTACCTATTTATCCATTTAATAAAATAAAGTGAAATCTGTTATTGACTTTATTTTATTTAGTTGTTATAATTTCAACAGTTGCAAATTGGCAAAGGGGCCAGGACCATAGGTCTGGCCCCTTTTTGCCTTTTTGGAAGTTAAATCCTATATCAAGCGTTGAATATTAAGGAGGAAAGTACAATGTCTTATGTTGATGAAGTTTATGAGAGAGTAGTTAAGCAGAATCCGGGCGAGACAGAATTCCACCAGGCAGTAAAAGAGGTTTTGGATTCCCTGAGACTTGTAATTGATGCGAATGAGGAAAAATACCGCAGCATGGCTCTGTTAGAGCGTCTTGTTGAGCCGGAGAGAGTTGTTTCCTTCCGTGTGCCGTGGGTAGATGATAAGGGACAGGTTCAGGTAAATAAGGGGTACCGTGTTCAGTTTAACAGCGCAATTGGACCGTACAAGGGCGGTCTTCGTTTCCATCCTTCTGTAAACCAGGGTATTCTGAAATTCCTTGGATTTGAGCAGGTATTCAAAAACTCTCTGACCGGTCTTCCAATCGGCGGAGGAAAAGGCGGTTCCAACTTTGATCCAAAGGGCAAATCTGACAGAGAAGTTATGGCATTCTGCCAGAGCTTTATGACAGAGCTTTCCAAGTATGTAGGCGCAGATCAGGATGTTCCGGCTGGCGATATCGGAGTAGGCGGAAGAGAGATCGGATATTTATATGGACAGTATAAAAGAATTACTGGCCTTTATGAGGGAGTTCTGACAGGAAAGGGACTGACCTACGGAGGTTCTTTGGTACGTACTCAGGCAACAGGCTATGGTTTGGTATATATTGTGGCTGAAATGTTAAAGCACAACGGAAAGGATCTGGCAGGTAAGACTGTTGTTGTATCTGGTTCTGGTAACGTAGCTATCTATGCTACTGAGAAGGCTCAGCAGATGGGCGCTAAGGTAGTGGCTTTAAGTGACTCCAATGGATATGTATACGACAAAGATGGTATAAAGCTTGATGTAGTAAAGGAAATCAAAGAAGTTCGCCGCGGACGTATTAAAGAATACGTAGACGCAGTTCCAACAGCTGTTTACACAGAAGGAAAAGGAATCTGGACCATTCCTTGCGATATTGCCCTTCCATGTGCGACTCAGAATGAGCTGAATCTGGAAGATGCAAAGACATTAAAGGCAAATGGATGCTTCGCAGTAGGCGAGGGAGCTAACATGCCTTCCACAAGAGAGGCTACAGACTTCTTCCTTGAGAACGGTATGCTGTTTATGCCAGGAAAGGCTGCCAACGCCGGCGGCGTGGCAACTTCCGCTCTGGAAATGAGCCAGAACAGCCAGAGACTGTCCTGGACATTTGAAGAGGTTGACGAAAAGCTTCATAAGATCATGGTAGACATTTACGCAAAAGCGGCAGATGCAGCAGAGCGTTACGGCGTAAAGGGCAACTATGTAGCCGGCGCTAATATTGCTGGCTTTGAAAAAGTAGTAGATGCCATGATGGCTCAGGGGATTGTATAATCGGCCTCCTAAAGCCCATTCATGAAACCTTACCTAGTAGGAAAGAATAAGGATTTCTGCAGAAAATTTTCATGATGGTATTTTTGATAAGTGAAATAGAGTAAGAAAAGAACCTCCAGTTTTACTTTTGCTGTTCATTTCAAAGAATTGGCAGAGGGAAAATGGGAGGTTCTTTTTATGTAGGCAGGAAAGCTTACAAAAGAAAGAATTGCCGCAAAATAAGAGGAATTTATGTAAAATATTGTCACAAACAAGTGTTTAATTTTATAAAAATTCCACTGGCACGTTATAGGGTTATGGTATATAATAAGCGGTAAGACTTAAATGGGAAGCGGAGGCTGTCCCAGCGCTGTGTGGAAAGAAGGTGAAGATTTATGCATAAATTTTTAAGATCCATTGGTTTTAGTAAATTGCAGAAAGAGGCTGATGTGGAACGTTTTTTGGATGATCTGTGCAATGATTTATCCGGCATGAAAAGAATTCCTTTGGACGATGAAACAAATCTCTGTGAAATCAGAAAAGAAATGGCTCCAGGTATGGGAATCGCAATATTTGGAAAGATGGACAGAGACGGAGTATTTCACAGAAGCTATTATTATCCCTATCTGGAAAGCAATGATATTACTTCCAGTGTAGAGTGTTCCATTCAGCGGCATACGGAGAGAGAAACCTATGCCGGTCTTATGGACGAATATAAAGTAGGCATTTCTTTGATTTTTTATATAGATAATTCCTTTGAGTGCAGAGAGAGAATTTTAGATCGTCATTCCCTTACGACAAAGGGCGCCTGCATGTCCGGATTTGCTGTGGATGGAAAGATCTTGTTCCCGGTTCATAAAACAGAAAAGCAGAGAGAAAAAGCCAGAGTTGCGGCAAAAGACAGAAACGAACTGATTGAGGCAGCAAAAAAGGGGGATGAAGATGCAATGGAGATATTAACCATTGAGGACATTGACCTTTACTCACAGGTATCCAGGCGGGCTATGAAGGAAGATCTATATTCCATTGTGGATTCCTGTTTTATGCCCTGCGGCGTAGAGTGTGATCAGTATTCTGTGCTGGGAGAAATCGTTAAAATTGAGGAAAAAACCAACAGGATTACCGGGGAGCTGGTTTATGATTTTACTCTGGAATGCAGCGATCTTTTATTCCATGTGGGAATTGCCAAAGAGGATTTGCTGGGAGAGCCTCAGGTAGGACGGAGATTTAAGGGGCAGATTTGGATGCAGGGAAGAGTACAGTTTGAGGAGCAGATGGAATAGAGATGGCTCATTGAGGGACTATGGAGTTCGGTTTGGATTATGGGAAAAGTTTTGACTTGACGAATGGATGGAATATGAATATAATAGTATACAGACTGTGAAAGCAGGAATCTGTATTATAAATTGAGACGCGTCCATATAGCTCAGCTGGATAGAGCACTCGCCTCCTAAGCGGCAGTTCGTTCGAGTCCGTGGGCGGAGGAAAATTGAATATTTTTGATATATGTCCCAGTAGCTCAGTTGGATAGAGCACGAGCCTCCTAAGCCCGGGGTCGCACGTTCGAGTCGTGTC
>DXFU01000043.1 GCA_019114305.1 Candidatus Hungatella pullicola
GTAATGAACGAGTTTCATTGTTCATTATAAAAGAAAACGCACCGTTTAGAATGGAATCAGCGCACCGCTATTTCAGAATAGGTGCACCGCTAATTCTGGAATGGACGCACCAATCGACTGGAATTTGCATCATGAAAGATATAAAAAAGAGAAAATATAGTAAAATAATTATAAACAAAACAATTTCCAATTAATTTAAAGGATTATAAATGCTTGTTATCCGCAATAGAAATATTGTCCTAAATTAAGGGGGAGGATAAGTACGTGTAAAAGTCTAAAGGTATCATAAAGTTATAAAATTTCCTGGTATAATGGAAGAAAATAAAATCGAGATTTCTAGTAATAGTGAAGACATAGTAAAAAGTTATTTGAGGGGCGATATGAATGAAAAAATGACTTCCTCTCGTCAGAAAGAATCTATCATCATTTTTGAGTGGATAGTGGTTGCAGTGTTTTGGCTGCTTTCTTTGCTTTTGACAGTAAAGTCGGCAGGTGATTTGGCGGAAGGGACTAATACTGATGGCAGCAGCAAGCTAATGACAGTATATGGGATTATAGCTGCAGGAGCTGGGCTTTGTGAGGTGTGGAAAGTATATAAGGGACAAGCTTCTGCGGGAAAGGTCTGGCGTTTGGCTGGTATTTTCATTCTGTTTAATTATCAGGGAGTACATATAATCCTGAGACATGTAAGCAGATACATTATTTGGTGGAATAATATTCCAATTTACTATATTTTAGTAAATCCTTTTTTTCTTACAGTTGCCATGGCCTTCCTGATCTTAGCTCTTTGGAAGGATAAGGGGAAAAATCCGAGGGAAAATGTAAGCTGGACGAATTTAATGGTTTATGTTTTTTTGATGCTGCCTCTGATTTTGAGAATTGCGGGCTCGTTTTTTATACGAAATATTTACGATTATCGTAATACAGGGGAGATTATGGGATTTTGCCGCCTTTTTCTTTCGCCGTCTATGGAAGGGGAGGCGGGATTAAAGCTGGCAGGAAATATGATGAGCTGGTTGAACAATCAATTTGTTTGGATAGAAATGGGATACAGCTTGTTTATTTATTCCGCTATAATTGTTGTTGGAATTCAATTACTGAGAGGAAGGGTTACTGCTGAGAAATACGCGGCGCTGGGAGGCTGGTTTTATGTTACTCAATATGGAGTTTTGTTCATATTCCAGTGGTTCTTTAACTGTATTCATCCCTCCCATCAGTTTGTTACTGACAGTGGCAATCTCATACACAGAGTTCTGAATCCATCCTATCAGTCCCTCTATCTGGCGTTTTTAGCTTTGGAAATGTTTCGGTGGCTGATTGTTAAGCTTTGGAAGAAGTTTGGGAAGGAAGAAAAAAAGGAAATGTAAACCGAAAAATCGAATCCCCAAGCCTGAAATTTGAGAGAGGGAGGCAGGGGATTCGATTTTTCAATATGAATAAAAAATATTTTTATGCGTTCCAGCCTTCAGGGAGGTAAGCGGCTGTATTGTGAATCATGTCGTCAACCAGGGCCTTAATTTCTTCTTCTGTGGCTCTTCCCTTTACAAGGGGATCAGATGCGAAAGCATCGTATACCAGCTGACGGTCGCAGGTAAGGGCAGCCTTTAAGATTCTTTCATGGTTTTCTACATGAGGAAGAATCAGCTGAAGCACATTCTCTGGAATAGAACCTGCTACAACAGGCTGAATGCTGTTATAGCTGAATACAGCGTTTGTCTCAACAACTGCGTCAGCAGGAAGATTTGGAATTTGAAGAGCCGTGTTAGGAATGTTTACATTGCTGATGGTTCTCTCCAGTCCGCAGAGGGATTTGATGAGAAGGATTCCTTCTTCTCCTGACGGCTTTAATTCAATTTCTTCTTCGCCTTTTACTAAGCGGTCGCTCTTTTCCAGACGCTTCTTCAGGTCTTCTTTTCTCCATGCAACAGTAGTCAGACCGAATTTCCAGCTTTTTACTGTTTCAGGATCTTTCAGATATTCATCTCCAGGCATAAACTCAGCCAAATGTCTGTCGCCGGCGGCAGCAATAAGACCGTAGCGGCGGAACAGATCGAATTTTACTCTGTGAGCGCAGTCGAAGGTACTGTTAGCCCAGTTTTTGTCGTTCTCCTCATATCCTTCTTCAAAATGCTTGTCAATATAATCTTTGTATACCGGGAACAGGTCAATTCCCTTATAAGAAGCCTTATCAAACCAGGTAAAGTGATTGATTCCCAGAACATTTACATGGATGTCTTTGCGGTCAATATCCTTAAGTCCCATGGTCTCCTCGCAGATTCCCTTAAGAACTTTCTGGGTGCCGAATACTTCATGGCAGCAGCCGAAGGCTTTGATCTGAGGGAATACATGATAAAGAGTTTTTACGCACAGGGACATGGGATTTGTATAGTTGATAACCCATGCTTCGGGAGCGTATTCCTTAATGGCCTCGGCAATGGTAACAAACATCGGAATGGTTCTTAAAGCACGAATCATTCCGCCAGGGCCTGCAGTATCTCCTACAGACTGGTAAATGTGAAGTCTCTCGGGAAGATGAACATCGGATTCCATTTCATCAAACGTACCTGGAAGAATGGAAATTACTACAAAATCAGCTTCAGTAAGAGCCTCCTTCAGAGAAGGGGAGGTAACATACTCCCACTTTCCGCAGGTATCGGGTCTTGCGGAAAGCTTATTTCCGATAATCTCATTGTGTTTTGCGGCGTTCTCATCAATATCATAAAGACGAATGGTTCCGCTTAAGGAATCATCCATAGATAAATCGGTCATAAAAGTCCAGGCCCATCCTCTGGAACCTCCGCCTATGTAGGCGATTTTTAAATCGCTGACTTTGTTGTCTGCGTACTTCATAAAAAACCCTCCTTGTACTGTTAAAATACCTTTAAGTGTGCGGCATTGCTGCCTTTCCTTTCTATTGCATATTATAATGGATTATAGTATTATAAATCTAATATTATAGGTGCAAAATTACTAAAAATCAAACTATAGAATACTAATTATGGGAAGGCGGCGGGCAGATGGAAAAAACTCTTTTTGCTTTTTTTATGGATGGACTTACCATCGACGAAGTGGTCAGAGATCATGAATTCGCTATGCCGGTGAAGCATTTTCATGATACCTATGAGGTTTATTTTTTGCTGGAAGGAGACCGGTATTATTTTATTGAGAAGGAGACCTATCATGTGAAGACGGGGGAGGTGGTTATGGTGAAGCGGCAGCAGATTCATAAGACCGGACCGGGGGAGAAAGACTTTCATGACAGGATACTGCTGCAGATGGATGGAAGGGCTTTGGATCCTTATTTAAAAAGCGCGGGGCTGCCGGATTTGGACAGTATTTTTTCGAATGCTTATGGTGTCATTGGGCTGAATGCAAAGATGTGGGAGTGGATGAGGGATTCCCTCCTTCTGATAAAAAAGGAGATGGAGGAAAAGCGACAGGGATATGAGATTATGGTAAGGCTGACTCTGTTTCAGATTCTTCTGGCTTTGTACAGAAAGAGAGATGAGGTGGAGTTCGCAAGGCCTCCTAAGACGGTGCAGACGGCCAAGCATCAGAAAGTTCATCAGGTGGCGGAATATTTGTCAGCTTACTGCGAAAGCGATGAGAGCCTGGAGGAGATCGGGAAACGGTTTTACATAAGTAAATCTTACTTAAGCCGTATTTTCCGGGAGGTAACAGGATTTTCCGTGGGGGAATACCGGAATCTGGCCAGGATTAAGAAGGGTCAGAAGCTTTTGGAGTACAGTGATTATTCCGTAACGGAAATCGCGGAACTTCTGGGCTTTGAAAGCGTTACTTATTTTGAACGGGTTTTTAAGAAGCTGGCTGCCACTACTCCTAAAAAGTACAGAAAATATAAAAGAAATGGAACTGTAACCGGGGATTTCTGGTGATTTTTATGGAAGGCGGAAAACGGCTTTTCTAATTGCCTTCTTTTATGCTATACTGTGTTTCTGAAAGGAGTTTTCGAAAATGGGAAGGCTCATCCAGGAAAATACAGATTACAGAAAAGGAATGAAACATGGGTAAGATTTACGCGGTAAAGGCAGGAAGAAAAACAGGAAAATTTTATTCCTGGACTGAGTGCCAAAAACAGGTAACTGGATATCCGGGCGCTCAATATAAAAGTTTTCACACGGAGCAGGAGGCAGATCAATTTCTGGGTACCGGTCCCTTGAAAAGACAGGAAGGGGAAGGCGATCTGCCAAAGACCGAGGAAGGCTGGTGTACAGCCTATGTGGATGGAAGCTATAACAATGCTTCCGGCCAGTACGGTTACGGCGTTGTTCTTTTGTGCCAGGGAAGGGAAGAGTATTTCTATGGCCGGGGAACAGATCAGGAAGCCGCTAAGATGCGCAATGTTGCCGGGGAAATTATGGGCGCGGAGGCGGCAGTGAAGCTGGCGATGGAAAAGGGAGCCAGGGGCGTTGTAATCTGCCATGACTATGCGGGAATTGCCCATTGGCCTAAGGGTGAGTGGAAAACGAACCTGAAGTATACCAGAGATTATAAAGAATTTATGAATCAGGCGGCCGGTCGGATTGCCATTGAATTTGTAAAAGTGGAAGCCCACACGGGAGTAAAGTATAACGAAATGGCTGACCAGCTGGCGAAAAAAGGCGCTGGCATGAACTAAAGAAAGAATAAAAATCAGAACAGATTGAGGTTTTAAGGGCCGCCGTCTGTTCTGATTTTTATTTTGATGTAATGTTTCGTATTTAAGTGAAAGTTTTTTCAGTCAATCGGCGGCTCTGATTGAGGCCTTCCAAACGGGATGCCGGATTTTACTGACGGGAGAAGATGTCCGCTGACGAGCCTGGTGTCTTAGAAGAAAAGTTTTGCAATTCCTAAAATAACAGATGCAGAAACCAGAATGGAAGCCAGGATCTGGAAGCGGGGATTTGCTTTTATGTGGATCAGCAGGGCAATTACGCTTAAAAAGCCGATCCCCCAGGCAACCAGCTGCTGACCAATGTAGTTTGTAGGAAAACTGGAGGCGCTTATGTAAGCGATTGCCATTCCTAATACAGACAGGAAATAGAACACCCATTTTTTCTTATCAGGATTTTTAATCCAAAATAGGAGAATAATTCCTACACCGCCTGTTACACTTAAAAAGATAAATAAAATAAGTAATAATCCTAATGCCATATTGTTTTCCTCTCCTTTGTTTGTTTTTATTTTCTTTATGCCTATATTTTTCCATATAGTTATAAAGAAATTTAGTATGGAATTCTGAAGAATTCTAAAGAGAGTTTTTCAGACAGAGAACAATGGATATTTCATATTCATCAGGGGAAACAGTTACATTCATATGCCCGCCTTTGCTTTCTGCAATTTCCTGAATGCTGTTCAGGCCGATTTTATGGCTTTCTGTTCCGGGCTGTTTATCCTTTCTGACCGTATTTTTCTGGTAAATTTCAATCTGGCCATTGGAGGCGGAAAGTTTAAGGAGTACAGGCTGGGAAGGTTCTGCGTACTTTTCTACATTAGATGCCAGATTATCAAAAATCCGGCGAAGACTGTAAAGATCTGCAGAGGCGCTGAATTCTTCACAATCTTTTGTGTCAATCTGACAGGCAAAGCTGTCTTCCAGAATTTCCTCCCACTCAAAGGCCAGCTGTTCCAGAAGAAACTTTACATTTTCTATAGGCGTATCGGCTGTTTCTGCTTTTCCCAAAAGCTGATCGGTCAGGTGTTTGATCTGCTGCGCTTTGGACTGAACCAGGGCAATGTAGCTGGAAGTTTCCTCCTGGGTTAGAGTTTCTTTGGATTCCATGTATTCTGAATAAGCAAGAATGGCGGACAGCGGAGTCCGGATGTCATGGGATAAGGAGCGTATGAAAGCTTCTCGTTTCTGCCGCAGCTCCTCTTCCTTCTGCCCCAGTTCTTTTTGGGAAAGAGACAGATAATTAATACTTTCTGCCAAAGTGGCAAATTCATCTTTGCCCTCCACCGGAATGGAAAAGTCCAGATGGGTCTCCCGCAAAAGCTCTACCCCTCGGATAATAGAGGTGACATAGGCCAGCCTTTGTCCCAGAAGAAACAGGAACAGTATAAGAAATACAAGAGCTGAGGCCAGAATACAGACGCTGCGCACCCAGATATGAAAGGTGTAGGACTGGGGCGGCGTAAGAGAAATTTCCTGATGTTCCAGCCATATCTGACCGATAGATATGGAAGACTGGGAGAGGAAAAAATAAAAAAAGGCTGCAATCAAAAAGGCAAGAATGAGAAATTCAAGAACTTCCCGCGCAAAGATACTGCCGTGTACTTTGCTTTTTTTATTCAACATAATACCCCTTTCCCCAGGCCGTTTTAATATACCTGGGATTCCTGGAATTATCCCCCAGTTTTTTTCTGAGATTTTTAATGTGTACCATGATGGTTCCGTCTCCTACGGCATCCTCTCCCCAAATGCTTTGGTAAATATTTTCCAGAGAAAAGATTTTCCGCTTATGGGTAATAAAGAGCCGGAGAATCTGGAATTCTGTGTAAGTCAGCACAATGACCTCATCCCCTCGTTTTACAGACTGACTGTCCAGATCCAGAATCAGATCTTTAAACACAAGCTCATTGGAGGCAGTTTGGCAAACCGGCGACTCGTTGGGCGCAGAAGACCGTTGGGTTCTGCGCAGAATGGCTTGAATTCGGAGAAGAAGCTCTGTATTGGAAAAGGGCTTTACCATATAGTCATCGGCGCCAGCGGAAAATCCCATGACCTTATCCCCTTCTCCCGAGTAAGCAGTAAGGAATATAATAGGCGCGGAGTAAAGGCTGCTTAGCTGTTTTCCGGCGGCAAAGCCGGACATAACAGGCATATTTACATCCAGAATGTAAAGGTCTACAGAATCATCTGCCAGATCCAGGGCCTGTTGACCGTTTCTGGCTGATATTACCTGGTATCCTGCCTCTGTAAGAATCAGGGAAAGGATGGATCGTATATCTTTGTCATCGTCCGCTATGAGTATTTTTATTTTATTATTCTCCATGTAAACGCTCCTTATTTTTCTTAATGGTAGTATACAACAGAGACAAAGAAGGTTACAAGACCTATGGGAAAATAGGCAGAATTTAGATGACATGCAGAGTTTGAGAAAGAAAAGATTGACATGAAAGAAAATGTTCTATATAATAGCTTCGGGAATGAAGTTCTCCCGTGGATTTTATCCTAAAACGCAGTGATGCTGATGACTTCTGCCATAGGCAGGGGTTATCAGCTTTTTTGTTTGGCCGGATGCTTCTGGGGGAGGAAAAGTGAAGGAGGTTTTATGTTACAGAGTTTGGCTTTTATTTTTTTATTTGGAATGGCTCTGGGAGGAATTTTTAAGAAATTGCGGCTGCCGGGACTTCTTGGCATGCTTTTGACAGGAATTATACTGGGGCCTTATGGGCTGAAGCTTATTGACCAGTCTGTTTTGGGAATATCCTCGGATTTACGGGAGATTGCACTGATTATTATTCTCACAAGAGCAGGGCTTTCCCTCAACCTGGAGGACTTAAAAAAGGTAGGAAGGCCGGCGGTTCTTATGTGTTTTGTTCCAGCTGCATTTGAGATAATTGGAATGGTCATTTTAGGGCCCAGGATTCTGGGCTTGTCTGTTGTGGAGGCCGCTGTCCTGGGCGCTGTGGTAGGCGCTGTGTCTCCCGCAGTTATTGTGCCTAAAATGCTTCAGCTGATGGAGGAAGGCTGGGGTACGGATAAGGGAATTCCGCAGATGATTCTGGCAGGCGCCTCCGTAGATGACGTGTTTGTCATTGTGATGTTTGCCGCGTTTACAGGCCTGGCCCAGGGGCAGCAGTTATCTGTTTTCAGTTTTCTGCAGATTCCTGTTTCTATCCTTTTGGGAGCATTCATGGGAGCAGTGATTGGAATCTTTCTTTCCTGGCTGTTTCATACCTTTCATATGAGAGATTCTGTTAAGGGGGTGCTGATATTAAGCATTTCGTTCCTTGTGGTATCCTTAGAAGACAGCTGGAAGGGCGTTTTGCCTTTCTCCGGACTGCTGGCAGTGATGAGCGCAGGGATCTTCCTGCAAATAAAAAGACCGGAGGTGGCAAAACGTCTGTCTGTTAAGTATTCCAAGCTGTGGGTTGCCGCGGAAGTCCTTCTGTTTGTGCTGGTGGGAGCCGCCGTGGATATTACTTATGCGTGGAAATCCGGGGGAGCAGCGGTTATTCTGCTTTTTGGAGTGCTGATATTCCGAATGGCAGGTGTGCTTTGCTGTATGATTAAGACAAAGCTTTCCTGGAAAGAGCGGCTGTTTTCCGTAATTGCCTATATGCCCAAAGCTACGGTTCAGGCAGCCATAGGCGGAGTCCCTCTTGCCATGGGCCTTGCCTGCGGACAGGTTGTGCTGACTGTGGCAGTGACAGCTATTTTGATTACAGCGCCATTGGGAGCGCTGGGGATTGACTGGACTTACAAACGTCTTTTGGCTCCAAGGTCAGAAGCTGGTAAGCAGACGGTATAATGTAAAAATGCGGAAGGAGAGGGTCTTGTAACAGAATCTGTAAAAAACGGGAAAAAGGGCAAAAAAACAGCCATTACATATTCTAAAAATTTAGAATACATAATGACTTCCTATGCGGATAACAGGACTTGAACCTGCACGTCACGGGACACCAGAACCTAAATCTGGCGCGTCTGCCAATTCCGCCATATCCGCTTGCCTGGGATTGCGCCCCAATTACTGCTTCTATATCATATACGATTTGCAATGGATTGTCAACCGATAATCGGGAATGAGGCAATTTGAACATAAGAAAGTTGTTATAATTTAAAATATTATAAAAATAAACCAATTAACTATTGCACAGATTGTTGATATGTAGTAAAATAGCTTAAAAATCGGTTCTTTTTTTATAATATTTTTTGCATAATTAAGGAGGGGTATTTTTTGAGCGCATCATCAATGGAATTTGTCTCGGTACTTATTTCTCTGGCCGCTTTCCTGTTTGCTGCCTGGCTTTTCTCCTGGGTGAAAAAACAGCCTTTGGATAATGAACGCATTATTCAGGTCAGCGGACTGATCCAACAGGGAGCACGAACCTTTTTGAAGCGGGAGTTTCTGGTTTTGGCCCGTTTCTGTATTTGTGCGGCACTTCTTATTTTTCTCTTTCTTCCTTCCCCCATTTGGACGGGAAGTTTTGTCCCCAACCTTATGATGGTTATAGCCTATCTGGCCGGGACCGTTTTTTCCGGATTTGCCGGAAAAATAGGAATTGAAGTTGCCACCATCGCCAATGGAAAATGCGCTGTGGCAGCAAAAAAGGGTATTTCTCCGGCTTTCATGACGGGATTCCGCGGCGGAGCCGTTATGGGTATGGCTGTAGTAGGCTCCAGTCTTTTGGGAGTAGCCTTGGTTTACCTTCTCACAGGTGACTCTACCATTTGTCTGGGATTTTCTTTTGGCGCAAGCTCCATGGCTCTGTTTGCCAAGGCTGGCGGCGGTATTTTTACCAAAACAGCAGATATCAGCGCGGATCTCACTGGAAAGGTGGAACTTGGAATTCCTGAGGATGATCCCCGCAACCCCGCTGTCATTGCAGACAATGTGGGAGACAATGTAGGAGATGTAGCAGGCATGGGAGCAGACCTCTTTGATTCAAATGTGGCTTCCATGGCAGCCGCTCTGGTTATGGCCGCTTCTCTTGACAAATTGAACGGTCAGACTACTTTTGTATCTATGGTGTTTTGTTATGCCGCTCTCGGTCTTTTGGCGTCTATTATTGGCGTGCTGTGCGCCCGGATCGGAAAAAATGGAAATCCTACCCGCGCGCTCAATTACAGTACTTATGTGACAACTGCTATCTATATTGCTCTCACTGCGGCAGCTACTGCCGTATTTGGATACAATTGGAATATCTGGTGCGCCTGCATTATCGGCCTTCTGGTAGGTGTAATCATAGGAATTGCCACTGATTATTTTACAGATGATACCAAAAGTCCAGTCCACAACGTAGCTAAGGCATCCCATACCGGCCCTGCCTTCACCATTTTATCAGGTGTTTCTTATGGATTTATCAGTGTACTGCCTGCCATGTTCGGCATTGGAGTTTCCGCGCTGGCAGCTTATAAGCTCTGCGAGGGACTTGATCCTACAGGCGTTCATTCCATGGAGTACGCCTTGTTTGGTATTTCTATGGCTGCTGTGGGCATGCTTTCTATTGTAGGCATGATTGTCTCCAACGATGCCTACGGCCCTATTGTAGATAATGCCAGAGGCCTTGCGGAGATGGGAGATCTGGGAGATGAAGTGCTGGATATTACTGATGAACTGGATTCTGCAGGAAATACTGTAAAAGCTGTTACAAAAGGCTTTGCCGTGGCCGCTGCCGGTCTTACGGTTATCGCCCTTTTGGGAGCGTTTATGAGTGAAGTCAATGAAGCAGCTGCCCTTTATGGACTGGAAGGCATTTCCGGATTTGACGTAATGAATCCTTTGGTATTCTTCGGAATGCTGGTAGGTGCCGCAATTCCTGCTGTATTTTCTGCTATGCTCATGCTGGGTGTGGACAGAAATGCTCAGCGCATGGTGGCTGAGATTCATCGGCAGTTTAAGGAAATTGCAGGCCTGCGTGAAGGAACTGCTCTTCCCGAATATGATAAGTGCATCAACATCGCAACAGACGGTGCTATCCGGGAACTGATTCCTGCCGGTCTCATGGCTATTGCAGCCACTGTGTTTGTCGGCTTTATAGGGGGTGTCCAGGCAATAGGCGGCTTCCTTACAGGCAATATTATCAGCGGTCTTCTTCTGGCCCTTTTTATGTCCAATGCCGGCGGTCTCTGGGATAACTCAAAGAAATATGTGGAATCCGGCCATGAAGGAGGAAAAGGGTCGGAAACACACAAAGCCGCCGTTGTGGGAGATACGGTAGGCGATCCTTTTAAAGATACGGCTGGTCCTTCCATCAACACACAGATTACTGTGGTCTCTCTGGTAGCTTCCCTGATGTCTACCTTGTTCTTAACCCTTTCGATTTTTGGTTGACGTGTCTTGGAATCTTTATGGGCTCATAACAGAAGCGCCGCGGTACAGGTTTTTCTGCCTGCACCGCGGCGCTTTTAAAATACAGAGGAAGCCGCCCTTTATGTCCGCTGTGTGTATTCCTGAAGCAGTCCGGCCAGCTGGTCAAAGTCAATTGGCTTTGGTATATGGGCGTTCATCCCGGCCTCTGTGGTCATAGCGATATCTTCTGCGAATACATTGGCGGTAACAGCAATGATGGGAACAGAAGGGGAATCCGGACGATCAAGGGCGCGGATAGTCTTGGCAGCGGTGCACCCATCCATAACGGGCATCTGCATATCAAGAAGAATGGCGCTTATTTGACCGGGAGAGGAGGCCTGGAATGCTTCCACCGCCTCCTGGCCGTTCCATGCCTGAATGACATCGGCTCCCAGCATAGACAGGCATTCTGTGGCGATTTCCATATTGATTTCGTTATCCTCAGCTACTAGAATTTTTTTCCCATCCAGGCTGCAGGAAGAAAGCTCCTGTCTATCGGTCTCTTTCTCTGGTTCAGAATCTTCTTCTGCCAGCTGAAGCGGAAGCGTGATGGTGACGGTTGTTCCTTTTCCCTTCTGGCTGGCAATGGTAATTTCACCGCTCATTTGCTGAACCAAAGCCTTTACAATAGGCATCCCAAGTCCTGTTCCTGTGACCTGATTGGAGGAAAAAAAGGTTTCCCGGGCAAAGGGCTCAAAAATCTTATCCAGAAATTCTTTTGACATGCCAATACCTGTATCACTGACGGCAATCTGATATTTTCCATGGCCGAACTGCAGATTCAGCTCCTTTAAGGATATGGTAATACAGGCTCCTGAGCCGCTGTATTTGATTCCATTGGAAATCAGATTGTTCATAATTTGAGTCAAACGGGCAAAGTCACAGTATACCATAGAATGTTCCAGACGATAATCTGTCTCTAATTTCTTATTTTCTGCCGTGGCCTGTTCTGCAAACAGGTGCGCGCAGCTGTCTATGCATTGCTTCAGATCCATAGGGGCGTAATTCAGGCTTCCGCCTTTGTCGTGCTCCAGACGGGACATATCCAGAACATCATTAACCAAGTTAAGAAGCTGTTTCCCCGACTGCTGTATTTTTGAAATATAGCCGCTTACCAGTTCCTGATTGTCCTTGTTTTTCTGGGCCAATTCAGAAAGGCCGATAATAGCGTTGAGAGGTGTTCTCATATCGTGGGAGGCATTGCTGAAAAACATAGTCTTTTGCTGGACTGTTTTTTTGGCAGTGGCGACAGCATTCTGCAGAAGAGCCATTTGCTGTTCTTCTCTGCGCTTGATGGCGTCTACCTGCCGGAAGCACATAATTACCTCATCTAAATGCATGGCCTCGTTGTATATAATTTGTATTCTTACCCATTTAAATCCGTCAGGAAACTTTCTCTTGAAATCGCCGCCAAAATCGTAGATTTTATCCTGAATCAGAGAGCAGATGTGTTCTGTAGAAAATGTAGTTTCCAACTCTTTTTCAATATTATCTTCTACAATGGTTTTTAAGACCTCTATAAAATATTTATATTCTCCGGAAGGACCTAACTGATCCTTTACATCAGGAGAAGATTTAATGGTTTCATAGGTCTTCTTTTTATAGTTGATCCGATAAATGGCGTAATACGAATCCCCCAGCAGCTGGAGAGTATCGGCAATATGCTTCATTTTTTTGCTGCTGAAATATCCATGTATCATAATATAACTGGATATACCAAGAAGAATGATGCAAATGGCTCCCAGAAAGACAATGGTCTGATCCCAGCCATCCTGAAGAATTCGGTCAATGGGGATAGTAATAACGGAAATCCAGCCGTTGCTCATCTCATAGTAATAGATGCTTCTCCTTCTGCCGGACAAATCTTTAATGCTGTATGAATAGTGATCCCCATTGCCCTGGCGAACATGGGCGACCAGATCGCTGAGATAATCTGCTGCTTCCGGAGAAGAGGAATCCAGATTGGTAGAAGCATACATCAGAACATTATTGCCGTCAAACAGGAAATAGGAGCTTTCAGAAGGCATGGAGGCCTTGTTTTTGTGTGTATGGAAATTATCCAGTAAAATGTCAAAGGCAAGTACATTTCCATCTTGTTCCAATTCTCTGGCCAGCGTAATCAGGGGCATGCCGGTAATCGCGTCAGAATAGGAATTGGTGTAGATAATAGACCCATCTGCATCAACTGCTTTTTGATACCATTCTGTAGAACTGTAATTGTAATCCGAATCTCCAGACCAGGGATCCGCAGCTACAATCTTCCCATCAATTACCGCATAAGGATCAATGATGAAAGAACCCATCAGTTCCTCCAGGGTATTAGAATATTCTTCCAGACATTTTTGAGGAGCATCGGAAGGCTGCCCTTCTGAAAGAGTCTGTTCCAAATAAGAAGTGCAGATATTTAAAAGCATGGAATAGACGTGTATTCGGTTTTCTTCTTCCATAGCATAGCTTTCCGCAAGATAAGTGCCCATTTCATCTGCATTGCGCAAAAGTTTTTCGCGGATCAGAAGTATGCTGTATAATATAAGGATGACAAATGCAGCCATAAGAGCAAGCCGTATTGTAAGGGGAATAGTTTTTTGACGTGCAAGGTTGGTATATTGTTTCATAATCCATAATATCCTTTCGCAAAATAGGGTGGTGCCCCACAAGAATACGGGGATATTATAACATAAAAGAATTATGAGTAAAAGCGTGTCTGCTGCCGGAACTGTGAAGGGGAAAGATGATAACTTGATTAAAAAAATAATCGTCTGTAAAAGGCAACAGAGCCTGAATTATCAGGCTCTGTGACAACCGCGGCGAATAACTGGATAAAGTTCTGCTCCCAGCAAAGCGAAAACTGCAATATATGCAAATACTGTCATTTTCAATTCCTTCTTTCTTTTTTGATCCGTATCCATTATAGGAGTAAAATCCTATCTGCGCAATTCACAGAATACATAAAGATAAGAGAATATTCTCGGCTTTTACCACAAAAACAAACAAAAAGTTATGGTGCCTAAAAATTTTTTAGAATAAGATGCTTTCTATCAGTGGTTGAAAACACTCAGACAGAGTTTCTTTTGGATTTTGGGCCAGACTGCTTTTTGGGTGCGTAATCTTTCATGCCTTCAATGGCTCCTCCTGCCACTGCCCACAGATAAAGGCTTGCTACTGTTCCATAGGGAGAATATCGTTTTCGGTACCGGTGAAACAGTTCTGGTGTGATTGCGCGGTGATGGTAGAGCATCCGCATTCCTCTGAGAATAGCCAGATCACCAAAGCTGACAATATCCGGACGCTGCATGGAAAAGGTCATAAGCATTTCAGCCGTCCAGACTCCAACACCGGGAAGTTTTACCAGCTGTCTGCATACTTCATCATCAGGAAGCAGGTGAAGACCTTCAAGATCCAGATTCCCGTTCAGAACTTCCCTGGCAGCACTCTGTATATACTGAACTTTTCGAAAAGAAATTCCAATGGACTGAAGGCGGTCTGTACCTGTTTGTTCTATGGTTTCAGGGGTGACCTGTCCCACCTGATCTTTCAACCGGTTCCATATGGTAATCTGAGCTTTTGTTGAAATCTGCTGTCCTATGATAGAGTTTACTAAAGCGGAGAATAAGTCAGGATGAACCTCTCTGTTGATGTGGCCAAGGGTGTCAATTACTTCACCCAGCTTTTTATCACGGCTTTTTAAATAATTTGTTTCCGTTTCTCCATATTGAAAAAATTCCATATTATGTTACCTTTCGCTGAATATTCACAACTTGTTGTTCTGCAGTTTTATTATATCATAAGAAAAACCGAAAGGACCATCTGATTTAGAGTCAGGCCTGTTAAGGGAAACGCTTCAAAGCCTTGTCAAAAGATTTTTTCTGGCTTATAATAAAATTGTTCTTCAGTTCCGGGAGGAGTGCGGAGCAATCTGTATAGCCGGTGTCCGGTCTCACACATATTATCCCGGGAACACACGGCTGCTGAAGAACATTTCTTTTTTTCTGAATCTCGTTTTCAAATTTTCCTTAGAATTCCTTAATGTTTTTTATGAAATCTTTATAGCAAAGACAAAAATAGGACACATTTATATCCTATACTAAATAGCGTAAAGGAACCCCACCCTTTTAACATTGACTTTTTATTTTTCATACTCGACCGGCAGTTGCTTAAAAGCAGCTGCCGGTCCCTCCCATTTATGGGGCTTTTTACTGCAAGTGTTTGCAGCTGAATCTTTGGAGGCAGAGAAGAATTTTTTTCCGGAAATGAAAGGCTTCAAACAGGGAATAAATGACGGAAAAGAAGGAAATTTCAAAAAATGAAAAAAAATTAAAAAAATTGTTGACAACTGAGAAACCATAGTATATAATACTGCTTGTGTTGAGGCACGGAAATAAAAAACAAAAGAAAAAATAAAGCGACGGGGTGTGGCTCAGCTTGGCTAGAGCGCCTGGTTTGGGACCAGGAGGTCGCAGGTTCGAATCCTGTCACCCCGATTAGATGGAAACATCTTAAAAATTTAATATTACCTTTGCGGGTGTAGTTCAATGGTAGAACACCAGCCTTCCAAGCTGGATACGTGGGTTCGATTCCCATCACCCGCTTTATGAGTCTGTAGCTCAGCTGGATAGAGCAACGGCCTTCTAAGCCGTGGGTCGGGGGTTCGAATCCCTTCAGGCTCGTTTCGCATCTTTAGAGATGTGTTTTATGGTGGGTATGGCGAAGTTGGTTATCGCGCCAGATTGTGGCTCTGGAGGCCCAGGGTTCGAATCCCTGTACTCACCTTTCCCTTTAAGGGGATTTTTTTTTATCAAAAAATATATTGGGCCATCGCCAAGCGGTAAGGCACAGGACTTTGACTCCTGCAGTCGCTGGTTCGAATCCAGCTGGCCCAGTTCATTTTTTTAGGGGAAGCTTTCCGTGTTAGCAGAAAGCTTCCCCTGATTTTGTTTATTCCAGCCATAAAATCATTTCTAAAAGACGTTTCACTGACACGCAAAGCTGCTCCCGACTTAAGGTTTTGGATTTCAGCCCCTCCATAAGCTTTTCTGGAGAGCCTATTGGCATTTTTATGTCATTGCCTGCCTTCAGTTCCTGCTCGTGATCTCCGTGGTTGTTCCAGTCGCTGATGACCAGGCCGTCAAATCCCCATTCTCCTCTCAGGATTCCGGTAAGTAATTGGGTGTTCTCAGACGCTCTCACACCGTTGATAATATTGTAGGAAGTCATAATGATTTTCGGTTTTGCTTCCTTCACACAGATTTCAAATCCTTTGAGATAGATTTCTCTTAAAGCCCGTTCTGATAAAATGGAATCAGATTCTTTTCGATTGGTTTCTTTGTTGTTGCATGCAAAATGTTTTGGCACGGCGGCGATGTTCTGGGATTGGATGCCTTTTACCGCGGCTGCAGCCATTTTGCCGGATAGAAAGGGATCTTCCGAGTAGTACTCAAAGTTGCGGCCGCACAACGGGCTTCTGTGAATATTCAGCGCCGGAGTCAGCCATATGCTTAAATTGTTTTCTTTTACCTCTAAAGCTCCAGCCTGCCCGATTTCTTCTATCAGATTTAAGTTCCAGGTTGCGGCTAAAGCGGTAGCAATAGGGAAAGCGGTGGTATTTACGCCGCAGTCTTTGTGGATCCTTACCCCCGCCGGACCGTCTGCTGTCATGACAGCAGGGATGCCAAGGCGGTCCAAAGCACCCATTCCTCCTGTATTTGCCACTCCACGGCTGGGCTGGCCTGCTGCCAGCCGGCATAATTCTTCATCTGTAAGCTGAGCCATAAAGGAGTCAAGATCGATTTTTCCCTCTGCTATATCTATCAGATGATAGTCTCTGTCTGGTTTTGAAGCCTCCTTATAGTCACAGACAAAAGAGGCCTTTGGCGCTGGGGTACTATGGAATGTTTCGTAGGTTCCGTCTTCTTTCAGCCTCTGATCCAGTTTTTGCGGAGAGCAATAAGGATGAAGCCTTTCTGTAATCACTGGCTCTTCCAGCCGGAAGGAATAATTGACTTGTTTGGCATCCCTTACATTGTTTCCTACATAGATGTTATAAGTGCCTTTCTCCAGAACATAGGAAGAGAGGGCAATGACCCCGGTGTCGTCAAAGGAAGCCATATCCTGGATTGGGAAAGAAATACATAATTCTTCAGATTCTCCCGGCGCAAGCAGCTTTGTTTTTTCAAATCCGCATAAAATTTTTAAGGGTTTTGTCAATTGGCCTCTGGGCGGGCAGTAATAAACCTGGGCCACCTCTTTTCCAGCCTGGCTGCCGGTGTTGGTGATGGTGACTGTTACAAAAATGTTTTTTCCGTCGCTGCAGGCTGAAGCATGGGAAAAGACAAAAGAGGTGTAGGACAGCCCATATCCAAAGGGGTATACCACACAGTCTTTTTTTCCGGGGATGGTTTCAAAGTAACGGTATCCTACAAAAATATCTTCTGTGTATTTTACATATGCTTCAGATTCATGAAAGCCGGCTGAGGAAGGATAGTCGTCAAAGGATTTTGCGCAGGTGTCTGCCAATTTGCCGGATGGGTTTACTTCTCCTGTAAGGATGTCGGCTGCGGCCAGCCCGCCTTCCTGGCCTCCCTGCCATACAATAAGAGCGGAAGAAATTTTGTCATTGTCAGCAAACCAGGCCGTATTAATCATAGCTCCTACGTTAAGCAGAACAGCTACACGGGGAAAATGATCGGTTACCGCTTTGACCATGTCTGATTCCGTTTTGGACAAATCAAAATAATCATCGGTCCCATCATTTTTTCTGTCCCAGTTTTCTCCGGAATAGCGTCCGATTACAATGACGGCCGTATCGGTAAATTCCCGCGCTTTGGAAAGCAGATGGGAAGGAACCGCAGCTTCGTTAAGCAGACCGGGAATTTCACCGTTTTCATATTGGGATTCCACATATTCCTGATAATACAGAGACAGGGGATCAAATACTTCTAAATATTCGGACTTTGTTTTCAGTCCCTGATAAATGTTGCGCACATAGGAAACTGTTACATCTCCGGAACCGCCGCCGCCTTTGACATAATCGATCTGACTTTTGCCGAATACCGCAAGTTTTGTCCCCTTTTTAAAGGGGAGAAGACAATGGTCGTTTTTTAACAAAACCATTCCTTCGCCGGCTGCCGTACGCGACAATTGTCTGTGCCTGCAGCATTCCGTGATTCGTGATTGATTGTCTCCCAGAGGCAGACAAGGGGTGAAATTAGGTCTTATCCACTTATTCATTAAGCTCCTCCTTTTGGTTAACAGAACAGAATTACAATGGGTTGTCTATACTTTACATTTTAAATTAGAATATTTATAATACAAGTCGGAACCCATAAAATTTCGGTCAATATTTGCGGTTTTGAAAAAATCAGCGGGAGTGTAAGAAAGGAGAAATGGCTGTGCCATATGAGATTGAAAACAGAAAGTGGGATTTTACAGCAATCCCTATTCATAATTTACTGCCTATGCCTCATATTCATCCTCATTTGGAACTGATTTATCTGGAAAAGGGGAGCGGCGCAGCTGTGCTGGATCATCGGGAATATGTTCTGGAAGCTGGCGACTTGTTTCTTTCTTTTCCCAATCAAATCCATTTTTACCATGTAAAGGATCCGGTGGAAGGATACATGACTATTTTTGCGCCGACGCTGTTTGGAGATTTGAAAGAGGTGTTTCAGACAAAAATACCGGTTTGCCCCGTTTTACATAAAGATCAGATTCCTTCAGACACGGGAAAGCGGCTGGAAAAGATGTGTGAAAAGTTAAAAACAGATTTGTCCTACGATAAAATAGGAGCAAAAGGCTGGCTGCTCACTCTTCTGGGAGAAATCCTTCCGCTTATGGCTTTTGAGGAAAATCCGGGAGATCAGGATACAATAAAGAATATTTTGAAATTCTGCATGGAAAATTATACAGAACCACTTTCTCTGCAGTCCCTTTCCAAAGCTCTTAATCTGAATCCATACTATATTTCTCATATATTCAGTGAAAGGATGCATATTAGTTATAAAGACTTTATTAATAATCTTCGAGTAGAGCATGCCTGTGAACTGCTTGAGAAAGGTTCCAGTATAACCTATATTGCCTATGCTTCCGGATTTTCCTCTGTGCGAACTTTTAATCGTGCTTTTTTGAAATACAGGAATCTGTCTCCGAGGGATTACAGGAAGCAACTTCTTTCTTCTCAGGCTTGTATGAAAACGGGAAAATTGGGAACATCTATAGAATGATATGACTGCAGAAGTTGGGCCGCCGAACAGGGAGGATCCATTCAGATCTGTTAAGAGGGCCGGCCCAATCCTGTGATATGGAGGTTTATTAAGAATTTCTGGTGTTTCTTGCAGTTCTTTTAATGTGCTATACAAAGAAAAGCGCAGATGCTATAATCAATGCTGCCTTAAAAGGACTAGCTTTTAACGCTCCTTTTGAGGGGAAACCTTGGAAAGACTGAAAAATGGAGGAATAACGATTATGACGAAAAACAAAATTTTTACAGCGCTTATGATTGCGGCAGCAGTTATGGCAGGCGTTACAGCCTGCGGCGGATCTGCTGATACAACAGAAGAAACTACCGTTCAGGCAGCAACAGAGACACAGACACAGGAGAGCCAGACCCAGCAGACAGAAGCTGCGGCAAGTGAATCCGTTAACGGCGAAGAAGAAAACGGGGAAGAACAGGAGGAAGAGACTGTTTCAAAGGTGACTTTAACGGACGGAGGCAGTTTGGATGAATCGGGGAAATTTGTGGCTTCATCAGGCAAATATGAGATTACGCCGCCGGCAGATTGGAGACTGGATGAGGGAAGTGATGAGGAATTTACCACCTTCTTTTCTTCCGATGAACTGGATATGCTGGAAATTAATTATGAAACAGGAGAAGCAGCCGATGACATGAATGAACAGTATCCGGATACTGCCCAGGAGTACCAGTCTCAGATCAGCCGCGGCGAGGCCATGGAGATTGTGAAATATGAGATTCAGAATGAAGAGGACGGCAGCCAGACGTTTCGCTATGCGATCCGTTATCCAGACGCAGAAGATGGATTGAAATATTTGGCGGTATCTGGAGTATACCGGGCAGCAGCCCATGAATACATTGGCGCAACTGTGACCATAGAATCCGATGACAGCCAGGGAGAGGCAAAGGCAGAAGCGGCATTGGATTCCCTGGTAATTAAATAAACCGGCTGTCAGGAAAGCGTAATGGGAATTCCTCCCAGCAAAGAAACATCTTCCGGTGTGTGAGTGCTTATAAGGACCAGCTTATTGCTGGTCTTTTCTTTTATATAAGAAATAACATTTTTTTTGGAATCCTCATCAAGACCTGTAAACGGCTCATCCATAATAAGCATATGAAAGGGAACAAGGAGTGCCCGGCCGATGGCTGCCCGCCGTTTCATTCCTCCGCTTAAGGTAGATACAGGGCGGGATAAAGATTCTTCCGGGAGAATCCGGCTTAGCTCCCGTTTGATGTCCTGCCGTTTTAAGGGAGAATGGCTGGGAAGGACCATGGCCGTATTGTCTACCGCTGTAAATTCCTGGCAGAGCCGGTCTTCCTGGAACACAGCAGAAATCTTTAATCCGTCCAGGCCTTTAATCTGCCCGGAATCTGCTCGTTCCAGTCCAAGAAGAATGCGGAATAAGGTGGTTTTTCCGGAACCCGATGGACTCATAAGGCAGTAAAAGTTTCCCGGAATCAGATCAAGGCTCAGATCATTGAGAACCGCAAGACCGCCATAGGATTTGGATAAATGGGATATGGAAATTAACATCAGCTTTTGGCCTCCTTTCTTTTTTGAAGCCCCGCTGGCGCGGCGAGATTTAAAAGCATGAGAAACAATTTTTCAAAGAGAGCGCTGATTACTATGATTACGAGAGTCCAGGCAAACAGCTCTTCCGTGCTTAAGTAAATTTTAGCCATATAAAGATTTTCTCCAATGGAAGAAGCAGGAACTCCGATAACTTCCGCGGCGATTCCCGATTTCCAGCTCATCCCCAAAGCTGTATTGCAGCTGCTGGACAGATAAGGGATAAGGGCAGGGCGGTAGATATACCAGAGCTTTTTTCGGGCCGGCATGGAGAAAACCTGAGCCATTTCCAGGAGCTGTTTGTCCGTACTGGAAAGACCGGCAATGGTTCCTGTGTATATCATGGGAAATACAACCAGGAAGGCTATGAAAACAGACAGATTTTCCGAACCGATCCAGATCAGGGACAGAATGACAAAGGACGCCACTGGTATGGATTTTACCGCTGAAATTACCGGATTTAACAGTTCTCTGACAAAGGAAAAACGCCAGGCCAAGCTTCCGGTGAGAACTCCTGAGAAAAAGGCGGTGAGGAAGCCTGCGCTGATTTTTCCAAAGGAACCGGCAATGCTTTTCCAGAAGTCAGGAAGAAACAGAAGTCCTGCAAGGCAGCGGAATACTTCCACAGGCCCAACCAGAATGATATTGTTGTCAATGAAGAATGCCGCGGCCTGCCACAGGCACAGCCAGAACCCAATGATCACAGTTTTCCTAAGCCACTGCCAGGTATTGGTCATAAGAATTCTCCTTCCTAAAACTTTTTCCAATACAGGTATATAAATGAAAATCCGGATTCCTTATCTTTCGATAAAGGATCCGGATTTTTTAAAACTGTTTTATTCCTGAGGAATATAATAGAATCCGTCCTCTGGCATAGCGCCGCCCACTGTGGTGGGATCCATGTCGAAAAGAACCTGAAGATATCCGGTTAACATGGTTTTCATATCCTCACCGTCTATGTAAGTAATGCTGCAGTATGGAAGCGCTTTTTCCGCAATAGGAGCCTTCTCGATAATTCCTGCGTCTGCTACCAGCTGAGCGGTTTCAGCAGTATTTTCGTTGGCATAAGCAGCAGATGCTTGGTGCTCCTCCATAAATGTGGCCACAGCTTCAGGGTTGGATTCCAGAACCTGGTTGCGGCATACGGTAACGCCGGTTACCAGACTTCCGCCCTCTTCTCCTGCAACCTTATCCCATTCAGCGGTAAGATCCAGGGCAAGTTTCAAAGCTTCATTCTGGGAAAGGGCTACTGTGGCAAAAGGCTGAGGAAGAAGTCCGATGGCATTGGGATCTTCCTTTAAGACAGCGGCTACTTCTGTGGCCTCAGACTTATACTCCAGAGTCACAGAATCGGCAGAAAGACCGTTAGCAGTCAGCAGGTACTGAAGGGCATAATCAGGAGTGGTACCTTTGCCGGTAAGGTAAACGGTTTTTCCCTGGAGATCCGGAATTCCTTTAATGGACTGGTCTGCTGTCACAATATACAGTACGCCAAGTGTGTTGATGTCAATAACGCTTACCTGATGCTCTGTCTTGTTATACATGATAGAAGCCATATTAGCGGGAACCAGGGCAATATCCAGCTGGCCGCTTACCATCTGTGCAAGAAGTTCATCAGCGGCGGTAACCATGGTAAATTCATAGTTACCTTCTGCCTCGCCCTTTGCAGACAGATCCATCAGCTGAACGAGACCCATGGAAGTGGGGCCCTTTAAAGACCCGATTTTCAAAGAGCCATCCTGGCTGGGCTCTGATTGGGAAGAAGTTTCTGCATCTTCCTGTGAGGTTTCTGTCTCCTGGACTTTTGTTTCCTCCTGAGATGCTTCTGTCTCGGCCTGAGAAGCGGCTGTGGTTTCTCCGGTCTGACTGCCTGAGGAGCAGCCGGTCAAAGCGGCGGCTAAAGTCATAGCCAAAATAACAGATACTGATTTTTTCATAAAATATACCTCTCTTTCTGTCCGTACCAGCGAGGCATCTGGTTTGCTTGTGTTGGAAAACCGTTGTTAAACGACGGGATTTCTGTGTCAACAGCGGACCTCGTCTTCTCCCTCAGATGATTCTTTGGGGTTAGCACGAACAAGCACAGTATACCACCAGACAGAGGCCTTGTCAAAGATCCGATTTTGTTTTGGATTGGAAGTTTTCAATGGTCAATTTATACAAAAACAATCGCTAAAAGCTGCAGTTTATGGTATAATAAGAAGGTCTGATTGACACAAAAGCCAGAGTATAGCAGAAGCAGTATTTTAGCCGGTGAGAGTCAGCCGGAGAACTTGGAGGAGAATGTATATGAGAGTTACAATTTGTATTGGAAGCGCATGCCATTTAAAGGGGTCAAGAGAAATTATTGCTCAGATGCAGCAGCTGGTGAAGGAAAATCGTCTGGAGGAAAAGGTAGATTTAAACGGGTCCTTCTGCAGCGGAAACTGCGTGAACGGTGTCTGTGTCACGGTAGACGGAGAGCTGTATTCCTTAAAGCCAGAAAATACAAAGGAGTTTTTTGAAGAGCATATTATGGGGAGGCTGTAGATATGGCGATTATTGATTTCAAAGCGACAAAGTGCAAGCACTGTTACAAGTGTGTGCGCAACTGTGAGGTCAAGGCCATAATGATTAAGGACGAAAGGGCAGAGATTATGCCCGACAAGTGCATTTTATGCGGAAAGTGTATGCAGGTATGTCCTCAGTCTGCCAAAACTCTGGTCAGTGACCTGGATCTGGTAAAAGGCTTTCTGGCTGCCGGAGATAAGGTTGTAGTATCCATTGCGCCTTCCTATATGGGACTGCTTAAGTATAAGACCATTGGACAGGTGAACGGAGCCCTTCAGAAGCTTGGATTTGCAGAGGTCAGAGAAACTTCTGAGGGCGCGGCTGTGGTGACCAGTGAGTATACGAAGCTTCTGGAAGCAGGAGAGATGGAGACCATTATCACAACCTGCTGTCCAAGTGTCAATGACTTAATTGAAATTTACTATCCGTCGTTAATCCCTTACCTGGCCCCGGTGGTATCCCCTATGATCGCTCACGGCCGGATGCTGAAGGAGGAATTTGGACAGGATACAAAGGTTGTGTTCCTAGGTCCCTGTATTGCTAAGAAGAAGGAATCCATGGATCCAAGACATGACAGCTGTATCGACGCAGTGCTGAATTTTAATGATATTAACCAGTGGCTGCAGGAGAAGGATATTTCCATTGAGGAATCAGAAGACATTCCTTTCCGCCATATAGATCCCAAGGTAAACCGCCTCTATCCGGTAACCAACGGTGTGGTTCATTCTGTTCTGGCAACGGAGGAGAAAAAGGACGGATACCGCAAATTTTATGTTCATGGAACGAAAAACTGCATTGACCTGTGCGACAGCATGATGAGAGGTGAGATTAAAGGCTGCTTTATTGAGATGAATATGTGTTCCGGCGGCTGTATCAAAGGCCCTACTGTCAGTGACGAAAGCATTTCCCGGTTTAAAGTGAAGCTGGATATGGAGGAGACCATTGAGAAGGTTCCGGCATCTAAAGAGGAGATTGAGAAGATTACAGATCATCTTTCCTTCCGAAAGACATTTATGGATCGTTCTCCCAAAGATCCCATGCCTACAGAGGAGCAGATCCGGGAAATTTTAGAGCAGACCGGAAAGTTTAGCCCGGAGGATGAGTTAAACTGCGGAGCCTGCGGATATTCCACCTGCCGGGAGAAAGCCATCGCCGTATTCCAGAAGAAAGCAGAGCTGAATATGTGCATTCCATTTATGCATGAGAAAGCGGAGTCTTTATCTAATCTTGTTATGGAGACTTCACCCAATATTGTTCTCATTGTAGATAAGGATATGAAGATTATGGAGTATTCTGCCGTAGGTGAGCGGTACTTTGGAAAGAATCGTCAGGAAGCTTTGAACATGTATCTTTACGAGCTGATCGATCCTTCTGATTTCCAGTGGGTCTATGACACTCATCAGAATATCCATGGAAAAAAGGTTACTTATTCCGAATATCATTTTTCCACTTTGCAGAATATTGTGTACATAGAAAAAGAAGACGCGGTTCTGGCAACCTTTATTGATATTACCAAAGAGGAAGAAAGGCTGAAACAGGAATATGAGACAAAGCTGGATACCATTGATCTGGCTCAAAGGGTTATTCACAAACAGATGATGGTGGCCCAGGAGATTGCCGGACTGCTGGGAGAGACTACAGCAGAGACTAAGACCACATTGACCAAGCTGTGTGAAACCCTGTTGGGAGATGGAAGTGAAAGCGAGGTCAGATAATGGGAGTTACGGTAGATGTTGCTTACAAAAGCCTGAATAAGTTTACGGAGATTCTGTGCGGCGATAAGGTGGAGCTTCTCCAGACCGGGGATTCCAATATTATGATTCTGGCAGACGGCATGGGGAGCGGCGTGAAGGCCAATATACTGGCTACCCTTACATCTAAAATTCTGGGAACCATGTTTTTAAACGGCGCTACTCTTGAGGAATGTGTGGAGACCATTGTTGAGACGCTTCCTGTGTGCCAGGTGCGTCAGGTGGCTTACTCTACTTTCAGTATTCTTCAGGTGTTTCACAGCGGCGAGGCTTATCTGGTAGAGTTTGATAATCCGGGGTGTATTTTTATCAGGGATGGAAAGCTGGTTCCTATTCCCAGAAATATCCGGGAGATTCAGAATAAAAAAATCAATGAATACCGGTTTAAAGTTCAAAAAGGGGATGCATTGATCCTTATGAGCGATGGAACCATCCATGCAGGGGTGGGACAGATCCTTAACTTTGGCTGGCAGTGGGAGGATATTGCGGACTATGCCCTTCGCCAATACCGGGTGACCATATCGGCGGCCAGACTGGCGGCATCTATAAGCAGAGCCTGCGATGAACTGTATCAGTTTCGTCCTGGAGATGATACTACGGTGGCGGTTATGCGGATTATTGACCAGAAACCGGTTCATCTAATGACAGGTCCGGCCCGGAATAAGGACGATGACCAGAACATGGTAGCACAGTTTATGTCAGGAGAAGAAGGCACGAAACGGATCGTATGCGGCGGTACCAGTGCCAATATTGTATCCAGAGTAACAGGAAAACGGTTAAATGTCTCTTTGGATTACCAGGATCCGGATATTCCTCCTATTGCTTATATGGATGGAATTGAGCTGGTGACAGAAGGGGTACTGACATTAAACAGAGTCATTCAGCTGCTGCGGACTTATGTGAAAAATGAGACTGTAACGGAAGACTTTTTCCTGGAGCTTGACAAACCAAACGGGGCCTCTATGGTTGCTAAGATGCTGATTGAGGACTGCACAGAGCTGGAGATGTATGTGGGAAGAGCCATCAACAGTGCTTACCAGAATCCGGGAATCCCCTTTGATCTGGGAATTCGTCAGAATCTGGTGGAACAGCTGCGCAAAGCAGTGGAGGATATGGGCAAAAAGGTTACGGTCCACTACTATTAAGATGCTTACATGCCCATAAAAGATAGGATACAGAGGCGGGTGAATCCGGTCTGTGGGCGAGGCGAAAAAGCTGGGTTTCATCCGGATTTACAACAAACAGGAGTATAGAAATAGGGAGTTATGAGGAGGAAATACAGATATGGTAACGAATGACGCGACATTGCTGCGGGTAAAGCACCAGGTACTTTACGAGGTGGCCAAGCTGGCATGGGAGGGACAGCTGGAGGAGAAAAGGGATGAGATTCCTTATAAGATTATTCCTGGCCCTAAGGCACAGTTCAGGTGCTGTATTTATAGGGAGAGAGAGATTATCCGTGAGAGAGTACGTCTGGCGGAAGGTCTGTGCCCCAGCGGAAAGGATACCAAGAATATTGTGCAGGTTATTAGTTCTGCCTGCGAAGGCTGTCCAATTGCCAGATATGTGGTGACAGACAACTGTCAGAAGTGTATGGGTAAGGCCTGTCAGAATTCCTGTAATTTCGGCGCTATCAGCATGGGAAGAGACAGAGCTTACATTGATCCGGAAAAATGTAAGGAGTGCGGAAAGTGTTCCCAGGCCTGTCCGTATAATGCCATTGCGGATCTTACCCGCCCATGTAAGAAGAGCTGTCCGGTAGATGCCATTACCATGGATGAGGATGGAATTGTAGTCATTGATGAGAGCAAGTGCATTCAGTGCGGCGCATGTATCCACAGCTGTCCCTTTGGAGCCATTGGTTCCAAGACGTTCCTGGTAGATGTGATTAATCTGATTAACGCGGGAAAACGGGTGGTTGCTATGGTTGCTCCGGCTACAGAAGGACAGTATGGACCAGACATTACAATGGCCAGCTGGAGAACCGCTTTGAAGAAAATTGGCTTTGCGGATATGGTAGAGGTTGCTTTGGGAGGAGATCTGACGGCTGCGGCAGAGGCTGCTGAGTGGGCGGAAGCTTACAAGGAAGGAAAGAAAATGACAACTTCCTGCTGCCCTGCTTTTGTGAACATGATTAAGCAGCACTTCCCAACCCTTTTGGATCATATGTCCACTACCGTATCTCCTATGTGCGCGGTTTCCAGAATGCTGAAGGAGCAGGATCCGGAAACGATTACTGTGTTTATCGGGCCGTGTATTGCCAAGAAGAGTGAGACTCTTGATCTGAATATTAAGGATAACGCTGATTATGTGCTAACTCTGGGAGAGGCTCACGCAATGATGGTTGCCAAGGGCGTGGATCTTGAGCCGGAAGAGAATACCCTGCAGCAGGGATCTGTATTTGGAAAACGTTTTGGAAATGGAGGAGGTGTAACCGCGGCAGTACTTCAGTGTCTGAAGGAATCCGGAGAAAACACGGACATTCAGGTAATGAAGTGCAACGGAGCGGCAGAGTGCAAGAAGGCCCTGCTTCTTTTAAAGGTTGGGAAGCTGCCTGCTGACTTTATTGAAGGAATGGTATGTGTGGGGGGCTGTGTAGGCGGTCCAAGCAAACATAAAAGTGAGATGGAAGCCAAGAAGGCAAGAGATCTTCTCATCGGCCAAGCTGATAAGAGAGAAGTACATGAAAATCTGAAGATGCAGAATGCGGAAAACGTAGCTATGCACAGGCATTAATCTGCCGGGAACTGGTCTTATCTGATCTGTATGGGATAATTTTATAGTGATTCAAAGCGTTGACTTTTGTATCCTTGGTCCAGAGGAACAAAAGTCAACGCTTTTTTCATAAATTACTTATCCTTATTTTCTTCTAAAAATTGCTTTGTCTCATCAGTTTTTTAAATTCCGTCGGAGTGCAGTGATTGACCTGCTTGAACATACGGTTAAAGGAGGAGGGAGAGGGAAAACCGGACTGAAGGGCTATCTGGGTGATGGTAAGGGAAGAATCCAAAAGAAGCAGCTTCGCGTGGCTGAGCCGCAGGCCGGTAAGATAATCCCCAAAGGAGATTCCCATAATCCGTTTAAAAAGTCTGGAAAAGTGAAATTTGCTGAAGCCTGCTATGGAGGCAGCCTGAGCTAAACTGACCTGACCGGTATAAGCGCCGGCCATATATTCCAGAACATCCCGGAAGCGGTATCCGTAATCCTGATGATGACTGTTTCCTTCATGGGACAGACAGGGAGGAAAAACAGTGATCTCCCTTACAAGCAGAACCAGGAGATGAAGGAGAGAAGAAAGAATCTCAAATTCGCAGACAGGGTTCTGCTTTTCATATTCCTGGCTCATGTGAACCATCAGCTGTCTGGATTCTTCCCATATTCGGGGAAAGGTTTGGGGAGTAATGAGGACAACCTGGCTGAGAGCTCCCATCAATGTGGAAAACTCCTGAAAACTGTTCAGTCTTGTGTAGTGAAAAAGAAGAATCAGCCGGCTTCCCTCTCCTTTGGGAGAAAGCTGGTGAAGCTGACCTGGGGGAATAATCAGAATCTGGCTTTCCTGCAGAACATAGGCCGAATTGGTTGTTTCCACCAGATAGGAGCCGTTCTCAGGCATGATGATTTCAAATGCCGTGTGCCAGTGAAAGGGGTAAGTTTCCCGGCTGCGGTTTTCGTGGACTACAATAGATGAATGGTGGGGAAAATTAACGTGTTCTCTGTTTCCTTCCTGCTGTTTCATAGTGATGCTCCTCCATTGTGCTGCTCATGGCAAGTTTCTATAAGAACTATTATAATGAATCATTTCTTTCTGGAAAAGAGCAATATTTCGGAGAAAAAGAGCAAGAAGGAAAATGTTTTTTTGCCTTCCAAACCTTATGATTAAGACAAGATAGGAATCCATGCCGTCTGCTGGAAGGCGAGGCATTTACTGATAAGGAGGATATATACTATGAGCACATTTCGGGAACAGGCCCAGGAGCTTGTAAGTAAAATGACCTTTGGGGAGAAGATGGAGCAGATGCGGTATGACGCTCCCGCTATTCCAAGGCTTGGAGTGCCGGCTTACAATTGGTGGAACGAGTGTCTTCACGGGGTGGCGCGATCAGGAGCGGCTACTGTATTTCCCCAGGCCATTGCTATGGCGGCAGCTTTTGACCGGCCGATGCTTTATGAGACGGCTCAGGCCATATCTGATGAGGCCAGGGCAAAATACAATGAATATAAGACATTTGGGGATACCCAGATCTACCAGGGACTTACATACTGGTCTCCTAATATTAATATTTTCAGAGATCCCAGATGGGGAAGAGGTCATGAGACCTATGGGGAGGATCCATATCTGACTGCTACTATGGGAACCGCCTTTGTTAAGGGGCTGCAGGGGGAAGATGGGACATACAGAAAGCTGGATGCCACCCTGAAACATTATGCGGTGCACAGCGGACCGGAAGCTTTGCGCCATGAATTTGATGCAAAGGCAGATCAAAAGGATCTTTACGAGACCTATTTGTACGCTTTCCGATACTGTGTGGAACATGCAGATCCGTCGGCGGTTATGGGCGCTTACAACCGAACCAATGGGGAGGCGTGCTGCGCCAGTCCCACTCTTCTTCAGAAGATTCTCAGGGAAGAGTTCGGGTTCCAGGGCTATGTAGTGTCTGACTGCGGGGCAATCTGTGATATTAATAACCACCATAAACTGACTGCCAATGAGGCGGAAAGCGCCGCTTTGGCGGTAAAAAGCGGCTGCGATCTTAACTGCGGAAGCGCTTATGTGTGGCTGAAAACCGCGGCGGCGGCAGGGCTTATTGATGAGGAGACCATTACAGAAGCAGTGGTGCGGCTGTTCACAGCCAGATTTCGCCTGGGTATGTTTGCCAAAGACTGTCCTTATGACAACCTGTCTTATGATGTGGTGGAGTGTGAAAAGCATACAAAACTGAACCGTCAGATGGCGGCAGATGGGATGGTCCTTTTAAAAAATACGGGAATATTGCCGTTGAATCCTGCTGCAGCAGTTGCGGTAATTGGGCCCAATGCAGATGACCGTCTGGTCCTTCTCGGTAATTATAACGGAACGCCCTCCAGATACACTACATTTTTGAAGGGAATTCAGGATGCTTCAGAGGGAAAGGTGTATTACGCCAGAGGATGTCATATTACCAACCAGAAAGTGGGCAATTGGGCGGAGCATCCTCTTCGGGAGGCAGTTCTGGCAGCAAGAAGAAGCGATGTGGTTGTTATGTGTATGGGGCTTAACGCTCTTATAGAAGGAGAGGAGGGAGATGCCTATAACGGGGACAGAAGCGGAGATAAGGCGGACCTGGAGCTCCCGAACTCCCAAAGAGAACTGTACGAAGCTGTCATTGAGACCGGAAAGCCTGTGATTTTCGTTAATGTAAGCGGCAGCGCCATGAACTTATGCCGTCAAAGTGAGGAGTGCGCCGCAGTGATTCAATGTTTTTACCCTGGTGCCGAAGGGGGAAATGCTCTTGGGGATATTCTTTATGGAAAAGTAAATCCAAGCGGACGTCTTCCAGTTACTTTTTATCGGTCTCATAAAGATCTTCCGGATTTTGAGGATTACTCCATGGAAAACAGAACTTACCGGTATTTTAAGGGAAAGCCCCTTTATCCTTTTGGGTATGGTTTGAGTTATACCAATTTCCAGGTTAAATCTCTGACTGCGGAGAGGACAGAAGAAGGGCTGTCCGTATCCGCGGCAGTGGCCAATGAGGGAAGTTTGGATGGGAAATTTACCCTTCCTCTTTATCTTACAAGAAAGGACAGGGAAGGCAGAGATCCTCTGCGCTGGCTGGTGGGATATGACAAGGCATTCATTCGGGCAGGAGAAACCCTGACATTCAGAATCGCCATAGAAGAAGACATTCTGGCAATGACAGGAGAGGATGGGGTAAGATCTGTAAAACCAGGAGAATATGAGATTTTGGCTGGAGGGTTTGAAGAAAACTGTATGGGGAGGGTTAAAATCAGGCTGTAATAAACATTTCCTTTTTCCCAGTAAGAACAGCCAACTGGATTGTAGGGACGTGTAAATAGAACAAGCTCTATTTATCAGAGATGGGGTAAACTGTATTCTGAATCGTATAACACGGAAAAAAGAATGTGTTGCATGATCAGAATATAGTTTACCCCTTCTGCTTTGGAGACAGAGGATTATGCTTCCAAAAGGGAAATATCTATGGGATAAAATACAGGATGTTCCTTAAGGCTTGTGTTGGGAGAGTGAAGAACCAGAAGCAGTTGGCCGTTGAGTGCGGTAAAGAGCATTCCATGGCCCCCGTCTTTTTCAAACAAAAGCTTTTTGTTAATGATCCATGGGCCAGTAATACAGCCGTTTTGAGAGCTGGCAGTGGCCTGCGCATATCCTGACTCACCGAAGCTGGACCATAGCATAATTAGGCGGCCGGAAGGCAGGCGGAAGAGGAAGGGGCCGTCTGTAACATAATTATTACGTGGATAGCGAGGATGAGAAAAGCTTTTAACCCATGGAACAGCCTGAGAGGCAGAAAACAACACCTGTGCTTCTCCTGCGGGTTTAGTTAGATCCTCTGTAAGAGGGATGGAGCAGATGGTACCGTCTCCGTTGGAAATATCCTGCCATTCATGACAGAAAACCATAAAAGGCTGTCCTTCTGGAGACAGATAAAAGGTGCCGTCCAGACATTTCCAGTTGTCAGGAGTAATCACTCCCTCACTATGGAGGGTAAAGGGACCTAAGGGCTGGTCAGATTTTAAAATCATAGTGCCCCTTTTGTCAGAGGCCTCAGAAGCAAACGTGGCGAACATGTAAAAACTTCCCTTATAGAGATGAACTTCAGGAGCCCAATAATTTTTATCGGCCCAAAATCCCTGAGGCCGGTGAAAAACTTCAAAAGGCCCCTCCCATTCTTTCAGGTTGGCGCTGCGGTAGCAGTCAAAACCATCTGCTTTTCCCCAACAGGTAGCGGCTCTGGTTCCATACATGTAGTAACAGCCTTCCCAAACCAGGACAAAAGGATCCCTAATATTAATTTCATTTGTTTTGAGCATAAGATAAGTCCTCCTTTTTTGTTATATAATATGTGAGAAGCATAGGGAGGATATGGTGGTAGTTTACAGCAGGACAGAGATAAAAGTCAAGAATAAAGGAGAGCACAAAATGAAAAAACTTATCTTTGCGGGTAAATGTCACGGCGTGGGAATCAGCCATGTAGTAAGAGACTGCGATTTTACGGAATCTACAGGCTTTTTCCGAAATGAATACCAGATGTATTACATTTTAGAGGGAGAGCGTCTTTTTTATATTGGCAGGAAGGGATATAAGATGACAAAGGGAACCGTGGCCTTTGTAGATAAGAAGCAGATTCCAATAACCAATGTAATCGGAGATCAGTTTCATAATAGAATTTTGATTGAGTTGGAGGAAGACTGGCTGATCAAAGCGGGAGAGATACTGGAAATGGATTTTCCCAAGGCGTTTGAAGAGTTTCATGGTGTACTGCAGATTTCTTCTGTACTGCAGAAGGAAATGGAGGAGAAGATAAATAAAATAGAAAAAATTTCAGGAGGGGAACTTCAAGGAAAGGATGCAGCAGAAGTAAAGCTGATTATTCTGGATATGATCCAGATGATAATCAGGGGGGAGTGGAAAAGGCAGGAAGAATATGGGCTTCCAGAGGGAAAAATGTTCCGATATATTAAGGCTAGGGAGATTACAAATTATTTGATTGAACATTGCTGTGAAGTGTATGGACTGAGAGATGTGGCGGATATTTTTTATATGGATAAAAGTTATCTCAGCCGGATTTTTAAAGAGGCCACTAATTTTACAGTGAATGAATTTATTAACTGTCAAAGAATTGGAAAGGCCAGAGAAATGCTGCTTAAGGAGAATTTGACCATAGAAGAAATTTCCAGAAGACTTGGATATGAAAGTTTGCCTTATTTTGATCGGGTATTTAAAAAATATACTGGTTTTACTCCCCTTCAATACAGAAAAACCAGGAAAAATATGGATAAAAATGAAAAGTTAAAGGGGAAAGAAAGATAGTGCAGTCAATATAGGATAAAAATAGCAACTATTTTTTATGGATTGTCCATTATGTATAAAACCATTGTAAAATAAAAATAGAAATAGTAATATATGCACATAAACGGTGCCGTGAGAAGCAAACAATAAGAGAGGATATGATATTTCAGCATACAAAAATTTATGCAGAATGGAGTGTTTATGAAAAAAATAGTAAGATATTCCGCGTTTTTTATGGCTGGCATAATGGCCTTTGGAGTTACTGCCTGCGCGCCTGTGAATCCGGGAACCCAGAATGATACTCAGGCAGCTGAAAGCAGTACGGCGCAGTCTCAGGAGTCAATGGGCCCCATGGAAATTAATACGGAGGATGAGATTACCTTAACTATGAGCTGGTGGGGAGGGGACAGCAGGCACGAGGCAACTCAGAAAGCCATTGAGGCATTTGAAGCAAAGTATCCCAACATAAATATTGAGGCTACCTTCAGCGGCTGGAGCGGTTGGGAAGAAAAAATGGGACTGGCATTTTCTAACAAAAATGCCGAGGACATTGTGCAGATCAACTGGAATTGGCTCACTGCTTTTGACGGAGACGGTTCTGTATTTTTAGATCTGTCTGATTACAGCGATGTTTTGGATCTTTCTCAGTTTCCAGATGATGCCATAGAACAGAGTAAAGTAAACGGAGAGGTTCACGCAGTTCCTGTTGCTATGACTGCCAGAACTATGGTGTGGAATAAGAATACCTTTGATAAAGCCGGAATTGAGATTCCTGCAACCTGGGATGAACTTCTGGCGGCAGGAGAAACCTTTCAGACTGTTCTTGGTGATGAATATTATCCCATGGTGCTTACAGAGTATGACAGAATGATTTTTATGGTATGGTATCTGGAGTCTATGTACGGCAAGGATTGGGTTACAGACGGAACCCTTAACTACACCGAGGAGGAGATTCAGGAAGGATTTGCTATGCTTCAGCAGCTGGAGGATAAGCATGTAATTCCTACCATTCAGATGATTAAGGATTATGGGGCAGATCCAATAGACAAGTCAGACCGGTGGATCAACGGCTACTGGGCAGGAATTCATGCATGGGATACTGGAGTAATGCCTCCAAAGCTGGCTCTTCCAGAGGACCAGCAGTCAGGTTTTACACCTGCTTCAATGTTTGAAGGATTGCCTTACAAAGGCGGCTTTAAAAAGATTTCCATGGAATTTGCCATTACATCTACCTGTGAACATCCGGTGGAGGCCGCGGCATTTCTTAATTTTATTCTCAATGAGGAAGAAGGCGTGATGGCCATGAGCGGTGAGAGAGGAGTTCCGGCAAGTGCGGCGGGACTTAAGATTGCACAGGAGAATAATATACTGGATCCATTGGTGATTGAGACCAGCAATTTGGCCCTGGAGGCTGCTGAATATGTTCTGGATCCTTATTTTGAGGATGCGGAGCTGAAAACCAGCGGCGAGGGACTGTATTATAAGGTTATGAGTGCCCATAGTTATGATCAGATGACAGATGAAGAAGCTGCTAAGGAATTGGCAGAGGGCATTACAGAGGTTTTAAACAGAGATAAGTAGATGCTGCAATAGAACAGGAGCGCTGCCTGTGCCGCTGCCGGACAGCGCTCTTATTTTACGCAAAAATTGTTTTTTGTCAGAAAGGATGGGAAAGACAATGAAAGGTTTTGTCAGAAAAAATACAGGGCTGCTGTTTGCTCTTCCCTGGCTTCTAGGGTTTGTTCTCTTTAAAGCTTACCCATTTCTTACCTCTTTTTATTACAGCTTTACGGACTACAACTTAATGAGAGGGATTACAGAAACCGGTATCATGAATTACACAGAGATATTTGGGGACAGAGACATGATGAAGGCCTTTGGCGTGACCTTTAAATATGCCTTTATGACAGTGCCTCTGAAGTTGGTTTTTGCTCTGTTTATCGCCTATATTCTTAACTACAATCTGCGGGGCATTCGGTGGTTTCGAACTGCGTATTACATTCCCTCTATATTAGGAGGATCAGTGGCCGTTTCTGTACTGTGGAAAGCGATTTTCCAGAGGAATGGAATTCTGAACAACTTTCTGCTGGTGTTTGGCATCGAAGGGCCTTCCTGGCTGGGAAGTGAAAACTGGGCTTTGTTTGTCATCTGTCTTCTGCGTGTTTGGCAGTTTGGATCTGCTATGGTAATTTTCCTGGCTGCACTGAAGGGAGTTCCAACAGATTTATATGAGGCGGCCTCCATTGACGGAGCCAGTAAGAGAACAATGTTCTTTCGAATTACTGTACCGCTGATTACGCCGGTAATTTTCTATAATCTGGTAACTCAGCTTTGTACCGCATTCCAGGAATTTAACGGTCCTTTTGTGATTACTCAGGGAGGACCCAATGGTGCAACGACCCTCATATCCCTTTTGGTTTATAACCAGGCGTTTAAGAAGTTTAATATGGGTATGGCAAGCGCTCAGGCATGGCTGTTGTTTTTGGTGGTTGGCATTCTGTCAGGAATTGCTTTTGTCAGCCAGAAAAAATGGGTTTACTATTCTGATGAGGAAGGCAGGTAGAGAATATGGCAAGAGAAACAAAGAAAAGACTCAATCAGATCGTACGGTACTTTATTTTGCTGGCAGTAGGGTTCGTTATGGTTTATCCTCTGCTCTGGATGGTGTTTGCCACTTTTAAAGCAAATTCAGAAATATTCAGTACAATTTCTCTTCTGCCGGAAAAATGGGATTTTTCCGCTTATGCCCAGTTGGGAGAAACCATAGCAGGGCAGATCAGCCTGGGAAAGGCCATGGTTAATACCTATACCATTGTTCTGCCTAAAGTGGTATTTACCGTGGTTTCTTCCACCATTACGGCTTATGCTTTTGGAAGATTTGAGTTTGCGGGGAAAAAAGCAATGTTTGCAGTGATGATGTCAACTTTGTTTCTGCCCCAGGTGGTACTGAATGCCCCTCAGTATGTTATGTTTAATCAGTGGGGGTGGATGGATTCCTATCTTCCTCTTATAGTTCCCAGTCTTTTTGCTGTGGATACCTATTTTGTCTTTATGCTCATTCAGTTTTTGAGAGGAATTCCGAAAGAACTGGATGAGGCGGCGGAGATTGACGGATGCAATGCAGTTCTGAGACTTTGGCATGTAATTGTGCCTATGCTGAAACCAGCCATTGTTTCCTGCGCTTTGTTTCAGTTTATGTGGAGTTCCAATGATTTTATGGGGCCGTTGATTTATGTCAATAAGGTCTCAAGATATCCTGCCTCAATATTTGTAAAAATGTCAATGGATGCAGATGCAGGAGTGGCGTGGAATAAAATTCTGGCCGTGTCTTTGGTTGTAATTCTTCCGTCTTTAATTGTATTTTTCCTTTCTCAGGATACCTTTGTAGAAGGAATTTCAGCAGGAGGAGTAAAAGGGTGAAATTCTGGAAGCAAACCGTATGATGGATGGAAATGCTTGCTTTCCGGAAAGATAAAGTATGAGGAGGAAGAAAATGATTGACCGAAAGAAAGTCATAAACAGACAAAATCCTGTTTTGGAGCAGATAGATGTGAGGTCTCCGTTTTCGGTTGGCAACGGATTGTTTGCCTATACCTTTGATGTAACAGGGATGCAGACTTTATGGCAGAAATATGAAGACTGCCGAAATCCTTTATGTACCATGGCTGAGTGGGGCTGGCATACGAGTCCTTTTTCAAAAGAAACGTTTGTCTGTTCCAGAGAAGAATTAGAAATGACTGTGTATCCTTACAGGGATAGAAATGTGAGCTATGCGGTAGAGGAAAAAAAAGGAAATGAAAAGGTTTATCAGTGGTTCCGCCATAATCCTCACAGGTTCAGTCTGGCTCAGATTGGGCTGGTGGGAGAAAAGGGGGAAGTGGATCCTTCCCAGCTGGATCACATTGATCAAAAGCTGGATCTTTGGACCGGGACGGCTCTAAGCCAGTATCAGCTGAACGGGGAGATGTACCGGGCGGAAACGGCTGCGGCAGGACAGGGCTGCCAGGTAGGATTTAGATTGAGAAAGGTCTACGGCCAGGAGGGGATTCATATAAGAATCCGTTTTGGCTGTCCCGACTATCATTCCGGCGGCGCTGTGTGGAATAAAAGAGAAAACCACACCACGGAAGAAATTGAAGAGAGCCATAGAGCTCTTCTTCTTCGCCGAACAGCAGACCGAACCATTTATTATGTACTGATATGTTTTCAGACAGACCATGGCTATGTGGAAAGATTTCGGCCCCATGAATACATAGTTAGATGTCAGTCCTGTCATGCGGAGCTTACTGTCAGTTTTTTCCAGACGCAGTCTGAGGCTGCGAAAGCGTGGAGGGAAAGAGAGGAAAAAGGAAGCTTCGAGGCAGTTCGGCTAAGCAGCGAAAAGCACTGGAAAGATTATTGGCTGGCTGGAGGAATGGCTGATTTTTCTCAATGCAGAGACCCAAGGGCTTCAGAGTTGGAACGGAGAATGATTTTATCCCAGTACTTAACCGGAGTTCAGTGCTGCGGGAGCGTCCCGCCTCAGGAAACCGGGCTTACATGTAACAGCTGGTATGGAAAGTTTCATTTGGAAATGCATTTATGGCATGCCGCCCATTTCCCGCTGTGGAATAGAGGAGAAGGATTGGAGAAAAGTATGGGCTGGTATAAAGAAAATCTGGATAAAGCCAGAAAAAATGCTGCCAGAAATGGATTTGCCGGAGCCAGATGGCCAAAGATGGTAGGACCTGATGGAGAAGACAGCCCATCAGCCATTGCTCCCCTTCTTATCTGGCAGCAGCCTCATATTATTTATATGCTGGAGCTTTTATATCAGGAAAAGATAAGAAGGGATAAGAATGCCGGGGAGAAGTTTTTGAGAGAATACTGGGAGATAGTAAAGGAAACCGGAGACTTTATGGCAGATTTCGCTGTTTGGGATCCCAGGGAGAAAACATATAATCTCCTTCCCCCTATTATTCCAGCTCAGGAAAACCATCGGCCTATGGATACAAAAAATCCTGTGTTTGAGCTGGAATATTGGAGGTTTGGATTGGAAGTAGCAGGGAGATGGGCAGTTCGTCTAGGAAAAGATGGAAGTCTTTGGAAGCATCGTGCAGAACATATGGCATTGCCGGCTTATAAAGATGGAGTGTATCTGGCCCATGAGAACTGTCCCGATACCTTTTTGCGTTATAATACCGATCATCCTTCCATGACAGCGGCTCTGGGCCTTCTGCCGGGGAAAGGCATTGACAGGAAAATCATGGAAAATACCTTGGACAGAATTGAAGACAGCTGGAAATTTGAGACCATGTGGGGATGGGATTTTGCTATGATGGCTATGACTGCAGCTCGATTGGGACAGCCTGAAAGAGCGGTAAGCTTTCTGTTAATGGATACAGGGAAGAACACCTATGTGGTCAGCGGCAATAATTATCAAAAGGACAATCTCCATCTTCCTCTGTATCTGCCTGGAAATGGGGCTCTGCTTATGGCTATGGCTATGATGATTGGGGGCTGGGGAGAAACGAAAGATGCATGTCCCGGATTTCCAAAAAATGGGCTGTGGAACATAGAATATGAAAACATTCATGGACTTCCTTACTAAAAAATGGCGGTCAGACCTGACAGGAAATGCAGGTCTGACCGCCGCTTGTTTACATGCCGGCAAACTGATTTTTTACTTTCATAATCTTTGTCTGTTCTGCGGTTTCTGTGGTGTACCAGCCTTTGGCAGACATTTTTTTATAAATTTCTTCCTGCATACAGAGACTGTCGTTTAAGGCAGTGTCAAAAGTTTGGTGTACATTGGCCGTGGGAGATTCAATGGTACCGTGCAGATACAGGTCACACACGCCTTTAGTTGTCAGAAGAAGGTTTTCCATAATACATCTGTCATCCATGATTATTCCTCCTACACAAGATTATACAGATTGGTAAAAAGCTGCTGATGCTTTTGGGCAAGCTGCTGGGCATAGGATTTAAGTTCAGGATCCTGCAGATTTTGAGCAGCTTCCATACACTGCGTTTTTAAGAATTTTTCATGTCCCAGGGCGTCTTCAATATAGGTTAATTCTTTCGGGCTCATAATTCTGGTCACCTCCAAATGATTTTTTGTTTTCCCTGTTAGTATGTGTGTTTTTTAGAAAATCATTCGGTTTTATGGCGGGGAAGCAGGTTTTGTATACAGAAAAAGCAGGTTGAAGATGGCACAAGGCTCTTTTATAATGAAATTAAAAACTATGGATAAAAATCAAAAGGAGATTGGAATATGAAACGAGTGATCTGCGCGCCGTCCACCTATATTCAGGGGCCGGGAGAAAGGAAACATCTTGCGGAATACTATATGAATTATGGAACAGAGGGGGCCTGCATGATTCAGGATCCCTTTGTCAGTGAGACATACGGAACAGAGATAGAGGCATCTTTTCGGGAGAAAAAAATTCCTTTTGTTACAGAAGTATTTAAGGGGGAGTGCTGTCTTGAGGAAATCAATGGTATTATGGGGCAGATGGGAAAGGCGGATGTAATTTTTGGCATAGGAGGAGGGAAGGTACAGGATACGGCCAAGGCAGCAGGATATTTTTCCGGTCTTCCCGTTATTATTGTTCCTACTGCTGCCTCCACAGATGCTCCCTGCAGCCGTTTGTCTGTTCTTTATAAGAAGGACAGAACCTTTGACCGGTATCTGGAACTTAAGGAGAATCCAAGAATGGTAGTTGTGGATACGGAGGTGATTGCCAACAGTCCGGCCCGCATGTTTGCGGCAGGGATGGGGGATGCCCTGTCTACCTGGTATGAGGCAAGCGCCTGCGCAAGAACCGGAGCTGTTACAAGGGCGGGAGGGGCCGTTTCTGCTGCTGCCCTTGCTTTGGCAAGGGCCTGCCTGGAGGTGATTCTGGAGTGGGGTCCCCAGGCCTTGGAAGATGTAAAGAAAAAACGATGTACCCAGGCGGTAGAGCAGGTGACAGAAGCAAACACTTACTTAAGCGGTATCGGCTTTGAAAGCGGAGGATTGGCAGGAGCCCATGGGCTTCATAACGGCCTTTCCCTTTTCCCGGAAGCTGCGTCTGTCATGCATGGAGAAAAAGTGGCCTTCTGTACCTTGGTTCAGATGATTTTAGAGGGCAGAAAGGAAGAGGAGATAGAGACAGTGCGGGCTTTTTGCCGGAAAGTAGGCCTTCCTGTATCTCTGGCAGATTTAGGATTAGAGCATATAGAGGAAGAAAAGCTTTTGGAAGCAGCCAAAAAGAGCTTAAGTCAGGAAGAAACAATGAAAAATCTTGGACTGCAGCTTACACCGGAAGAGATTGTTAAGGTTATGAGAAACTTATAGGCTGTCATTACACACTTATCCTCCTCTTTCCCCCTGTTATAATCAAGGGATCTGTCTGTTATCTAACTATAATTCCCGGACAGAGCAAGGTCAATAGCCGGGGAAAAATCGAAAGGCAACTGTAATATTTGACCATGATTCTGAAAATGCCGGGACACAGCGGCCGGATAAATGACAGTATAGACGCGAAAAAAGAGCCTTCCTGCTATAGGAACGCTCTTTTTGTAATTTTGGTCAAACTACATTATCCATCATACCACAAGCCAAAAGAAAAGTCTAGTAATTTTTGAAATGTATGATATCCTTATATTACGCTTCAGAGAGCATACAAATAAATAAGGAGGATAACACGAGAATGAATTCTGAAATGAACAAGGAGCAGAAGCATTTTAACGACACCCTGGAGATTATAAGGGAAAATGTCGCGCGGTATGAAGAACGTGCCGCCGGGTTACAAAAAGAGACCAAAGAACTGTATCGGGCTGTGCAGGCAGGGGAGACGGAGCTCTATGGCCAGCTGGCCGCTGCCAGAAGCATTCAGGAGATGACAGAGAGAACTTTGCGAAAAAACAGGGCCGCTCTGGATAAGCCTTATTTTGGACGGGTGGATTTTGATGATCTGGATTCCGGACAGAAAGAAAGCCTGTACATTGGAAAAAGCGGAGTATCCAGGGACCAGAAGGTTATTGTGGTGGACTGGAGGGCTCCGGTTTCATCTGTGTATTATGAAAATGAAATGGGCAAAGGGTCCTATGAGGTTCCGGAGATTCAGAAAATTCCCATTGATTTGAAATTGAAACGTACCTACGATGCGGAAGCCGGCAGGCTCAATGGCTATTATGATAATGATGTTGCCTCTAATGATGAACTTTTGGTAAAATATCTGGCCAGAAATAAAGACGTAGTGCTGGGAGACATTATTGCTACGATTCAGAAAGAGCAGAACGAGATTATCCGTGACAGTCCATATAAAAATATGATTGTGCAGGGGGTGGCAGGAAGCGGAAAAACAACGGTGGCCATGCACCGAATCTCTTATATTCTTTATAATTTTCAAAACAGGATTAAGGCAAGTGAATTCTGTATTATCGGAAGCAATGACATGCTGCTAAGCTACATTACCAGCGGTCTTCCGGAATTAGATGTAAGCCATGTGCGGTATATGAGGATGGACCAATTTTTTACTTATATTTTGGGAAAGAAATGGAAGAAATCCTATAAGCTTGCGGATCAGGTGCAGGATGGAGCTGTAAAAAGCCGGTATGAATTTGCCAGAGCGCTGGATCAGTATCTGAGACACCTTTGGGAGGAGTGCCTTACGGACCGTTCAGTAAAGGACCCGGCTTTGGGTGTGATTCTCTCTTCGGATAATATAAAAGAAACGCTTATGAGAAACAGGGACAAGTCTGTGGCTCAGGTTTCCGCATTGTTAAATGACAGAATTAAAAGCAGGATCAAGTTCCTTGTTGACGCAGAGGAGAAAGAGTATTGTCAGGCTAAGATCAGGGAGTACCGAAAATATTATGATCCTTTGGCAGGAAGAAAAACGGGAAAGGAGCTGTATCTGGAATTTCTAACGGATTACCAGGAAAAGCATCCGGAAAAGAATCTGGAAGATACCACGGCTTCTGTGTCGAAGAACAGATTCGATGTGTATGATGCGGCTGCCCTGGTTCTGATTGAGAAACGTCTTACAGCCAAAAAGGATGAGGATGAGTTTTCTCAGATTGTGGTGGATGAAGCCCAGGACTTTGGGGAAATGGTATACTATGTGCAGAAAATGGCCCTTAAGGACTGCTATTTTACCATTATGGGAGACGTATCTCAAAATATTCATTACGACACAGGCATGAATGACTGGGAAAATTTGAAGGACATACTGTTTGACGGAGAAAAGGACAGTTTTTATCTTCTGGCAAAAAGTTACCGCAATACCATTGAAATTTCAGAATTCGCAGGCCGTATTCTGGAGCATGCCTCGGCAGGCCAGTACCGGATTCAGCCGGTGATCCGCCATGGAAAGCCTGTGGAAATACACATAGAACCAGAGAATGCCCTTCTGGAAAGACTGAAGAAAATCCTGTCCTCCATTAAAGAGGAAGGTTATGTTACTACGGCGGTTATCTGCAGAGATGAGAAAGAAGCAGAAGAACTGAGAGGGCTTTTTGAGAGGGACAGTCACAGGGAAGCAAAAGAAAGGGAACAAACTTTTCGGGAAGGCGTGATGATTCTTCCTGTAGCCATGACAAAAGGCCTGGAATTTGACGCGGTCATCCTCTGGAAGCCTGATGAGGCCCATTATGGAAAAAACACGGGAGACGCCAAGCTTTTATACGTGGCGGCAACCCGTGCTCTCCATGAATTATATTTACTTGGAAGCCAGCCGGTTACAGGTCTGGCCCAATAAGGATTGAAGGAATTATTTTTTACCGTTCCAGCAGTAGGTACACAGCTTGCAGGGAGAGATTCCAATGGACTGGATCAGATCGTCCAGCCGGTGGAAGCGTAAGGTGGTGAAATTCAGCTTTTTACGGATTTCTTCTACCATCTCCTTGTAGTTAACGCTGTCTGGATCCGCATAGTCATCTAACAGTTCCTGAGACACCTGATCCCCCTCTCTTTCCTTAATTACACGGCGGGTAATCAGATCCAGCTCAGAATTAGAGCGGGAGAAATTCAGATAAGGGCAGCCAAACAGCAAAGGAGGGCAGGCAGGACGGATGTGAACTTCCTTGGCACCGCTTTGATATAAGAACTCTGTGGTTTCTCCCAGCTGTGTTCCCCGGACAATGGAATCATCAATAAGAAGCAGGCTTTTACCGCGGATAAGGGCATCTACGGGAATCAGCTTCATCTTTGCGATCAGATTTCTTTGACTTTGGTTCTGAGGCATAAAGGATCTGGGCCAGGTTGGGGTGTATTTAATAAATGGTCTGGCAAATGGAATTCCAGACTCATTGGCATATCCCACCGCATGGGCAATACCGGAATCAGGAACACCCGCTACCACATCAGATTTTACATCATCTCTTCGGGCCAGCAGCTTGCCGCATTCATACCGCATGGTTTCAACATTGACTCCTTCGTAGGAGGAAGTGGGGTAACCATAGTAAACCCACAGGAAAGAACAGATTTTCATTTCGTCTCTGGGAGGAACCAGCTGTTCCATGCCCTCTGGCGTAAGAAATACAATTTCCCCAGGCCCCAGTTCCGCATAGTCGGTATAGCCCAAATTAATATAAGCAAAGCTTTCAAAGGAAGCGCAGAAGGCATCATCCTTTTTTCCGATTACAATGGGAGTGCGTCCCATACGGTCCCTGGCTGCGTAGATTCCCTGAGAAGTAAGAATCATAATGGTCATGGAACCGTCAATGCGTTCCTGAGCATACTGGATTCCCTCTGTAATGCTGCCTTTCTGGTTGATCAAGGCAGCCACCAGCTCTGTGGCATTGATCCGTCCGCCGCTCATTTCCATAAAATGAATGTGCCCGTTTTTGTAGGCATCCTGAATCAGCTCCTGCTCGTTGTTGATCTTTCCCACTGTGGTAATAGCGAAGCTGCCCAGATGAGACTGGATTAAAAGCGGCTGAGGCTCATTGTCAGAAATACAGCCAATTCCCAGGTTGCCCTGCAGTTCATCTAAGTCTCCGTCGAATTTTGTACGGAAGGGTGAATTCTCAATATTATGAATTGCCCGGGTAAAGCCGCCTGCGCCGTAGACAGCCATACCGCCCCGTTTGGTTCCCAGATGGGAATGGTAATCAACTCCGAAAAAAACATCAAGTGTACAGCTTTTCTTTGACACAACTCCAAATATTCCGCCCATGAAACTACCCCTTTTTATTCATTTATTCATTTGAAGGCCTCATTCTGAAAACAAGGCGTTTACAGTTTTAATCAATCAAGTTTCATTCTAACATATTAAAATGGATGGGTACAATGGTTGAAATTATTAAAAATACTTATAAAATCTTAGAAGGAAGACGATATATCAATAGGAAGAACGGGAATTTGCTCTGTCTTTATAATCTGAACCAAAGACTTTAAGGGGGCGTTTCCCTGTACGGATTTATAATAAATTCCGAAGGAAACAGGCTGCTGATCTGCGATAGGAATTCTTGTCAGTGAAAGGGCTGGAGGGATGAAAAGTTCCGGCAGAAGAGACACGCCAAAGCCTGCCTGAACCAGAGTGATTGCTGCGGCCTCTGTTTCGCAGAAATAGAAATCCCGGGGTGATTTTCCATCCAAAAGCTGTCCCTGAAGATGAGCAATGTCTGACTGCGCCTTTGCGGGATCAAGGAGTATTAGCTTCTCCTTTTTTATGTCTTCCAGTGAAAGTACAGAGTGTGTGCAAAGGGGACTGGAGGAGGAACAGACACAGAAAATAGGCATTTTACCCCACTCCCTGTATACAGCAGAAATCTTTTTGGAATCCGGTTCCCGAAATCCAATAACCGCATCTACATCATTTTCTTCCAACAGGCGGTACAAATGCTGGAAAGGAACTACTTTCAGCTGGGGATGTATGTTGGGATACTGTTCCCGAAGCTTTTTTAATGGGGACGGCATCATAAACAGGTGGGTATAGCTGAAAAAGCCAAGAGAAAGGGTTCGAATTTCCTGGTTGGAAGGATGTTCGAATCTTTTTTTTGCCCTGTGAGTTAAATTAACAATATTTCGTGCGTCGTCAAGAAATATCTTTCCTTCCCGGGTTAACTTGACTGTTCTTGTAGTTCTTTGAAACAGCTTAACATTCAGCTCTTTTTCCAGTGAGTGGATCTGCTGCGTGACCGCAGGCTGGGTTATATGGAGGCGTTCGGCTGCTCTGGCAAAATTCAGACAGTCTGCTACAGCAATAAAACAGGTTAACTGAAATGTGTTCATAGGTGACTTACCTCTGAGAAGATTAAAATATTAATAAGGAACTCTTATTAATAATAACATGTTCTAAATTCACATTCAAGACAATTTCCGTATAATAATAGTCAAAGAGCCCATATAAAAGGCGCTTAAGAAGAAAGGGACCTTTTGAATCTATATTTTGGAGGAAAATAAATGATAAGAACATTATTAAAACAGGTGAAGGGGTATAAGAAAGACGCTTTCCTGGCTCCGCTGTTTACAGCCCTGGAGGTTCTCATGGAGGTGATGATTCCATTTGTCACCGCTTCCATTATAGACAAGGGAATAGAGTCAGGAAACATAGATCAGGTGTATTTGTATGGAGGAATTATGCTGATTATGGCCTTATTTAGTTTAATATTCGGCATATTGGCGGGAAAATACGCAGCCAGGGCCTCATCAGGATTTGCCTGCAATTTGAGAGACGGTATGTATGAAAACATCCAAAGTTTTTCTTTTTCCAATATTGATAAATACAGCACTGCAGGACTGGTTACCCGTATGACTACGGATGTGACAAATGTGCAGAATGCCAGCCAGATGATTCTGCGAATTGCTGTGAGAGCTCCATTGATGCTGGTGTGCAGCATGGTGATGTGCTTTTTTATCAGTGTAAGGCTAAGCAGTATTTTTTTGACAGCCATTGTGGTATTAGCGGCAGCTCTGATTTTTATTATGGCAAAAACTACAAAGATCTTTGCTCAGGTGTTTCAAAAGTATGATGATTTAAATGCCAGCGTACAGGAAAATGTTTCAGCTGTGCGGGTGGTAAAGGCGTTTGTCCGGGAGGATTATGAGAATGCCAGATTTGCCAAGGCAGCGGAAATGCTCTTCCGTCTTTTTGTAAAGGCCGAAGGAATTCTGGCTCTTAACAATCCGGTTATGATGCTTGTGGTGTACGGCTGTATCATTGCTCTTTCCTGGTTTGGCGCCGTCTTTGTGGTGGCAGGCAGTCTGACCACCGGGGAGCTTACGTCTATGTTCAGTTATGTAATGAGTGTGCTTATGTCCTTGATGATGTTTTCCATGGTGTTTGTTATGATTACCATGAGTGCTGCCAGCGGCAGACGGATTGCGCAGGTGTTGGAAGAAAAGGCAGATTTAAGGAATCCGGAAAAACCGGAAGGGAATATGGAGGATGGACGAATTGACTTTAATCATGTCAGTTTTTCTTATAAACATGGAAGCGGGGAAAGAACCCTTTCAGATATAGATCTGCATATAAACTCAGGGGAGACCATAGGCATAATCGGCAGAACCGGCAGCGGAAAATCTACTTTAGTCAGTCTGATCAGCCGACTGTATGATGCCGATGAGGGAAGTGTATTGGTTGGAGGAAAGGATGTAAGAACCTACGATATGGAGCTTCTGAGGGAAAAGGTGGCCGTGGTATTGCAGAAAAACGTTCTTTTTTCCGGAACCATACTGGATAACCTTCGATGGGGAAAGGAGGACGCGTCAGAGGAAGAATGCCGGGAGGTCTGCAGACAGGCCAGTGCCGATGAGTTTATTGAGAACTTTCCGGAAAAATACAACACCTGGATTGAACAGGGAGGAAGCAATGTGTCGGGCGGCCAGAAACAAAGACTTTGCATTGCCAGGGCTCTTTTGAAAAAACCCAAAATACTGATCCTGGATGATTCCACAAGCGCCGTAGATACAGCCACAGACGCAAAAATACGGGAAGCCTTTGCAAAAAAGATTCCTGGTACGACAAAACTGATCATTGCTCAGAGAATTTCCAGTGTGCAGGATGCCGACAGAATACTTGTAATGGAAAATGGAAGAATCAATGGGTTTGATACTCATGAGAATCTGCTGAGGCAAAACGAAATTTACAGGGAGATCTGCCAAGCTCAGATGAAAGGGGGAGGAGACTTTGACCAAACAGACGATACAGGAAAGGAGAGGACTTAAGTATGGATGCAGGAAAGAAAAATAAAACGGATATGAGACAGATGGTAAAAACTTTGGGACAAGTTCTGACCTTTATGCTGAAAAATTACAAGTTTTCCTTTCTGGTGGTAGTTTTATGTATTGTGGGGGCGGCCATGGCCACTCTTCGGGGAACTCTTTTTATGCAGTCCCTTATTGATGATTATATCGTTCCTCTGACACAGGCCAAGGAACCGGACTTTACCGAGCTGAAAGAAGCTCTTTTCGCTTTGGCAGTTTCTTACGGCATTGGAACCCTATGCGCTTATGCCTATAATCGGATTATGGTCAATATCAGCCAGGGAACTATGAGAAATCTTAGAATTCAGCTGTTTTCACATATGGAGTCCCTTCCTATTGGGTATTTTGATACTCATGCCCACGGAGATATTATGTCTGTTTATACCAATGACGTAGACACTTTGCGCCAGCTGATAAGTCAAAGCATTCCCCAAGTCATTAATTCGTTGGTAACGATTCTAATATCCTTTGCCAGTATGGTGATTCTGGATATTCCTCTCACCTTAATTACAGCTGCTATGGTAAGCGTGATGATTCTGGCAGCCTCAAAAATCGGAGGAAAATCAGCCGTCTATTTCGCCCGTCAGCAAAAAGCATTAGGGCAGGTGAATGGCTATATTGAGGAAATGATGGAGGGACAGAAGGTAGTAAAGGTATTTTGCCGCGAGGAAAAAAGTCTGGAACAGTTTCGCTGCCTCAATGAAGAGCTGCGCGACAGCGCAGAAAAGGCCAACACTTTTTCCAACATTACTATGCCCGTAAACGCTAACCTGGGAAACATCAGCTATGTGCTGTGCGCTGTAGTAGGAGCAGTTTTGGCTCTGCATGGATATGCAGGACTGACACTGGGAACTCTGGTGTCTTTTCTGACTTTGAATAAAAATTCTACTCAGCCTGTAAGTCAGATCAGTCAGCAGACCAACAGCATCGTCATGGCAATGGCAGGAGCTAGGAGGATTTTTGACCTGATGTCTGAAAAAACAGAAGAAGATAACGGATATGTGGAGCTGGTCAATGCCAGAGAAAATGCAGATGGAAGCTTAACAGAGACAAAAGAGCGAACGGGAGTCTGGGCCTGGAAGCATCCACACAAGGCGGAGGGAACAGTTACCTATACTAAACTTAAGGGAGACATAGTATTTGACGACGTGGATTTTGGATATAACGAAGATAAGATGATTCTCCGGCATATTAAGCTGTACGCTAAGCCCGGGCAGAAAATCGCCTTCGTGGGCAGCACGGGAGCGGGAAAAACAACCATTACCAATCTTATTAACCGGTTTTATGACATTGCTGACGGAAAAATACGCTTTGACGGAATTAACATTAACAAAATAAAGAAGTCAGATCTTCGGCGGTCTCTGGGCATGGTGCTGCAGGATGCCCATTTATTTACAGGGACGGTAATGGAGAATATTCGTTATGGAAGGCTGGAGGCCACAGATGAACAGTGCATGGCTGCTGCCAAGCTGGCCAATGCAGATGAATTTATACGCAGGCTTCCTGACGGATATGATACGGTGCTGACAGGGGACGGGGCTAATTTAAGCCAGGGACAGAAGCAGCTTCTCACCATTGCCAGAGCTGCAGTGGCGGATCCGCCGGTTTTAATTCTTGACGAGGCCACATCTTCCATTGATACCCGTACGGAAGGTCTGGTACAGGAAGGAATGGACCGTCTGATGAAAGGACGTACAACCTTTGTTATCGCTCATCGTCTTTCTACCGTGAAAAATTCAGACTGTATTATGGTACTGGAGCAGGGAGAAATTGTAGAACGGGGTACCCACGATCAGCTGATAGAGAAGAAAGGAAGATATTATCAGCTGTATACAGGGAATTCTATTGGGGCATAGGAAGAAAGGAGGGCCTGCCGCAAAACAATTACATCATTGCAGCAGGCCCTGTTTGTATCTATCTGATCATTTCAAATATCTCCGGAGGGGCTGTACGGCTTATGCTAACTTTCCATTATAATATAAATAAATATGATCAGATTATCCTTTAAATCCAGCCTTTTTCATGGCTTCAAATAGGGCCTCATCAGTCATATGGTTTTCAGTGATGGATAAAAGGCGTACCTTTCTGTCCTCTCGTGGACGTACAAAGTCTTCATACCATTCGGCAAATCTCTGATCATCGCCTATGACCCGTACCACCCGCATCATGGAGCGAATTACATAGGCAGTAAATTTAATATCAGTCAGACAGTCATTTTCGTAAAAACCTTTCCAAACTCCGTATTCGGACTGACGCATGATGGTGTTGGCTTTCTGGAATTCTTCAGCTGCGCGTCCCAGAAAATAAAAACTTTCTTTGTATGTGGAAGAATCGAAACACAGAAAGCCCTGACAGAATAAAATCGCGCCCTGATTGCAGTGGTAATGGATCTCTGCCTGAAGAAGAACTGTAGAATCAAATAAAGTTTTGAGATCTCCTGACAGGCTCTCGCTGGTTTCCAGACACTGCTGATGGTATGCTTTGATACCTGCTTCCCCATTTTTATTAATTTTAAGTACACGGTTAACCTGTTCAAGAAGGGAGCACCTCCCTGTAAGCCAAAGAAGAGGTTCGCAAAACTCTGTTCTGTCAATGATAAATTGCCGCGCCAATAAACGAACACAATAATTGTAGAATTGTTCGCCGGCATGCTGATCTTCGTGTTCCCCATAGGAAAGAAGGGATTTTGCGTAGGATTCCAGACAGGAGGCAATATTCTGATTGTTATTATAATAAGTACGGGCAAATTCCTGGCTGTGGGATGCGTCAGAGACGCTTTCTCCAAACCACAGTTTTCGAATAGCATCCAGATAATATACATGAGGACGGATATTGGAAGAATTTATGATCCAATAATCTTTTACTCCAAGATGAAAGGCGTTTCCTAATTCTCTGTTTACAAAATCAACCGTATTGGGAAGGGTTGTCATATGGCTGGCTGCCTGGAGATCATGGAAAGAAATATGATAATATACTCCATGAGGTCCTTTATCCCCTTTGTGGGGCAGGGCCGGCGTCCTGGTACAGTGATTATCCTGACGCCTGGTGCACATTTTGCCATAACCATTGTCTGCCCATATTTTAATAATATCAGGATGAAGCGTAATATATCCTTCGTTGTACAGTTCCATGATTTCCCCGTACAGATTTGTGCAGAAAACAGGATCTTTTACATATTTGCATACCAGCTGGCGCTGCAGTTCAATTAAACTGCTGATTAGTTCGCCTCGTTTTTTGGGGGTGTCGAAATCCTCCTCTCCCTTGCTTTCCCAGAAGGGGCAGTCTCCCTGTCCCCGAAATCCTAAAGTCCAAATGACATGTTTATCTTTCTGTCGCAGAATGGCATCTTCCCAAAGCTTATGAAAGCACTCGGGATTTTTTGAGTAGGAAGGCAGTAAATCCGGGTACGCGCGTGCGAAAATTTCTGCTCCCAGCGGCTCAGCATGATGATGGGTCAGCCAAAGCCCATAACTGGAAGCCAGTTCCCCGTAGATTCTGCTGCTTTTATCAGTGCCAGGTATTACCATGTTTCCGCCGCATCGCAGCAATGCTTCGAATGCCATTCTCCAGGGAAAGTCTTTCGCTTCTCCATTGTTCCAGTGGATCAACAGAACCTCGTCATTTAGAAACCATCCGCGGAAACGTACCGCAGGAATTGGGGAACAAAACATCTCACATGGAATTTCCACAGAACCTATTTTCTCTATTTTTTGATCCAGCCAGAACCAGAATGGCCGGATTCCCAGATATTTTTCGCTGATTGAAAGCAGGGCATAGACAAATCCGAGATCATCTCCGGCTTTTATCAGCAGCTGATAATCGTTTACTACATGTATTTCATAGGTCTCCGGACATAAAGATTCATTTCTGCAAAGAAGAATCGTGTTTTCCGCATCTGCAATTGTGTCGAGAGTTTTTTTAATATCCCGCTCAAGAATAGAGACGGCAGTATTTACAGCCGGTGTAGAGTATGGATTTTGAATTTTGGTATTCAGATTTAAAATAAATCCCATGGACAGCCTCCTTATATTGTTCATTTAGAATTTAATATAAAAATAGAGCAAAATCACAAAAATATATTTGATGATTTTGCTCTTTCTGCAAATTATTATGACGAAATTGATTCTTTTATATTTCTCCGATATTCGGTTGGAGTTAAATGAAGTAAAGATCTGAAGGTTTTGCAAAAGTACATAGTAGAATTAAAACCACAGTCCAGAGCGATGTCTGTAATGCTTTTGTTTGTGTCGTGAAGCATAGCGCATGATTTCTGGATTTTTAAAAGGTTAATATATTGGATAATGGTATAATTAGTCAGCTTTTTAAAAGTACGGCACAGATGGCTGGGAGTAACATAAAAGGTAGAGGCGATTTCATCTATACTGGTAAGGCTGAGAAAATTTTCGTGGACATAAGCGATCAGTGGGGAAAAGCCCTGATTAACAGAGCTTTCAGCAGCGACTCTGCTGCTTTGTAAAGAAGCTGTCGGCTGTTCCCTGATGCTTTTCAGAATGAGAACAAAAATCTCAGCAAATTTTGCAAAAATTAAATTATCTGAATTAAGATCAGAATCTTTTTTCATATCACGTATAATCTTGGATATTTTGTAATAGCTGTCGGAAGATAATGTAACGCTTTCAGATTGGAAGGCGCCTATAAACCTTTGAATAACCTCAGCTGAAAAATATTTTTTTAAAAATGACTCAGTAAAATATATAACCGTTCTGGAATGTGTATTTGAACTGAGGGATTGATGAAGGACATTAGGCTTTATTAAGACAATATCCCTGGGATTTAATTTGTAAAAATTATTGCCTATGGCACAATCCCGAGTTCCCTCATCCTGAATATAAATTTCATAAAAATCATGGTAATGCATAACGGGCATGTCATGGTTGGACTGTCTTACTGACGCCACCTTAAATTCACCGTTTATACTAGATTTATCTGCCAACATAAGCATATTCCCTCCCTTTCCTTCTATAGCTTCTGCGGCCTAATACTGTTTCCGGCAGTGCGGTGCCGGAAGCTTGTGCCCGGCTTTTTTGTTCATTGTATATCTATTTCGAGCATATCACGGCCAGGCAGTATTTTCTATATACATTACCTAATGTTTTTTTTGAATCTTATCTTATCTGATACAAAAAAACTTTCCCTTTCCTTCTGAAAGCGTTATAATGGCGGTATAATATATGTCTCTTCTTTTTGTGACATTTGTACGATATATCCTTTGCTGAAACATTATGAAAGGAATTTTACTATGGATGATATTGTTTTTTCCCGGCAGCTTCCGGGCATTTTTGCTCAGGAGGCGCTGCGCTTGGGGGACTACCCTATGGCAAACCGCCATTTTCATGAATACCTGGAACTTTACTTTATGCTGGAAGGGGAGCGGTATTATTTTGTAGAACAGGACACATACCGTATTGCGCCCCGCACAGCCATCCTTGTCAACAGCAGCCAAATTCACAAAACCAGCAAGGTTAACAGCCATGCAGAGCACCATCGTTTTCTTCTTCATCTGGAGCCATCGGTGATAGACAGTCAGTTTTCTATGAAGGATTTCCCATCTGTAAAGGATATTGGAAACAATTACTGGGGGATTGCGGAATTTTCGCCGGAAGATTGGCAAATGGTTCTGCAGCTGATTGAAATGATGAAAACGGAAATGAAGCGATATTCCATAGAGGCAGGCCACATGAGTGTTCTTTTTGTCATGCAGCTTATAGCGCTTTTTGTGCAGAACCGAAAGGATCAGGAAATCAGCGGCGGCAGTTCGCCTGCTTCTGTTTACAGCATTCGTACCGGAATCCATCAGAAGGTACATGAAATTGCTCTTTATCTGCAGAATCATTGCGGTGAGCCCTGTACGCTGGAGGAAATCTCTCAGCAATTTCAAATCAGCATTCCATACCTGACACGGATCTTTAAATCAGTTACCAGCTTTTCTGTTATGGAGTATCGAAATATCTGCCGCATCCGGAAAGCCAAAACACTGCTTTGCGACACGGATCTCAGTGTTACAGAAATTGCTTCCAGATGCGGTTTTGGAAATATTACTTATTTTGAAAAAATTTTTAAGCGTATGACAGAATACTCGCCCCTTCAGTTTCGGAAATCGGAAGACTCTTTCCCTGATTCTGACAGGGCAGGAATATGAGAGGAGGCATGAGCTTTACAGTAATTCATAATCGTAATATAAACCCAGATCAGGGCAGATTGCGGATTTACACCGCTGTCTGTCCTGATTTTTATTCTTTAACAATATTCACTGGTTGAAAATGTAAAAAAATGTTTAAATTGTATAAATGAGGATAAAACAGAGCAATATTGTTTAAAGTTTTTGCCTAAACATACTTTAGAATTAATTACAATGCAATAGCGAGTAATATGAAATCAGAGAAGGGGGGATTATATACCTGCGACTTCGAAGGTTATTGCAAATCAGATATAAAGGAGAAGTGTTATGAAAAAGAAGAATGTTATCCATTCTGGGCAGACCGGCGGTTCGAAGGGTTTTGTCCGGTACATAAAACAGGAATGGCAGTTGTATGTATTGGTTTTTCTTCCGCTGGTTCACGTGCTGCTGTTTAAGTATGGCGCTTATACCGGCTTAGCCACTGCCTTTTGCGAGTATAAGGTAGCCACGGGGCTTGGTGATTTTGTTGGTTTTGATGTTTTTGAGAAGATCTTCCGACACCGTGACTTCTCTAGAGCAGTCCGTAATACTTTATTGCTGAATGTATTGGATTTGATTTTTTCATTTCCTATGCCAATTATTCTTGCTCTGCTTTTAAATGAAATCAGAGTCAGATGGTTTAAGAGGGTGACTCAAACAGTATTGTACCTGCCTCATTTCCTGTCATGGGTTGTTATTGGATCTGTAGCTTATCAAATATTCGGAGTGTCCAACGGTGTTGTTAACGCATTGATTGCCAATAGCGGGCATAGCCCGATTCCGTTTTTGCAGGAAGATACGTGGTGGCTAATTACATATGTGCTTATTGGAATCTGGCAGACCATGGGCTGGGGTACAATTATCTATTTGGCTTCTATTACTAATGTCAGTCCTGATTTATATGAAGCCGCCAAGGTTGATGGTGCCAATCGTCTGCAGCAGTGCCTGCATATTACATTGCCATGTATCCGCAGCACTATTGTGATTATGCTGATTCTTCAGTTGGGAAAAATTATGGGAGGATCCTTCGAACGTATCATGGCCCTGTCCAATGCAAAGGCAACAGAGTTCACTACAACAATTCCTGTGCTGGTATATCGTTGGGGTATTGAAGCCAATAAGTTCAGCGAATCAACGGCATTGGGATTATTCCAATCTGTAATTGGAGTGACTCTGGTTTTAATTTCCGACCGTATAGCCAAAAAACTTGGTGAAGACGGTTTGCTGTAAGGGGGTAGAAGAATGCTTGAACAAAAAACAACGAAAAGCCGTGCTATGAAATTAATTGTGGACATTATCTGCTATGTGGTTGTGGGAGGAGCTTCGTTACTCTGTATTATACCGTTTATCCATATTCTGGCCAAATCCCTCAGTGAGGAAGCGTACGTGGTGGCCAACAAGGTGTTCTTAATTCCCAAGGGATTTAGTCTGGAAGCATACAATCGAATTTTCCATGATCCCTCCTTGCTGCGTTCCATGTACGTAACAGTAGTAGTCACAGTTGCTTTTACAGCTATTGGAATGTTTCTGACCGTATGTGCAGCATATGCGCTGACTCGTAAAGAAATGAAAGGACGTAAGGTGATTACCTTTCTGATAATGTTTACTTATTACTTTACGGCAGGTTCTATACCAGAATATTTGCTGATGAACAGATTACATATGTTGGATACCTGGTGGTGTCTGATTCTGCCTTTATGTTTTGCTCCATATAATCTTTTGATTATGCGCAACAACTTTCAGGGGGCTATTCCAGAGAGTTTGTTTGAGTCAGCTCGTTTGGACGGAGCCAGTCATTTTACAATCCTGAGACATATTGTGCTGCCGCTCTCAAAGCCCATTTTGGCCACAATTGCGCTGTTCTATGCAGTGGGACGGTGGAATGCATACGGAGACGCGCTGTATTATATCAAGCAGCGTACGGATTTACGCCCATTGCAGCTGAAATTATATCATCTGATTGTAACGGCCAGTGAAAGCTTTCAGACAGAGGGTGTGGTTGTACAGACTATGACAAATCCAGAGGTACTGCGTGCTGCGTGTATTATGTTTGCTGCGCTGCCGATTATTTGTATATATCCTTTTATACAAAAGTACTTTGTACAGGGAACTATGGTTGGAGCCGTAAAAGAATAATATTACTGAAGGGGTAATAGTTCAGAAGTAAAACTTTCTGATCACTATATAAACATTTATATTTAAAGGAGGAAAACTTATGAATAAGTCTACAAAACGCCTTACATCTGCTGGATTGAGCGCTGTAATGGCAGCTACACTGCTGGTCGGTTGTGGTGGCGGCAGCAATCAGGCTGAATCTCAGCCTGAACCTCAGTCAGAAGCTGTAAGTACATCTGCTTCTGGCGAAACCGGTTCTTATACCGATTATTCAGGTGGATTTCCGGAGAGGGTAACCATTCAGATCCCTGTTTATGATCGCGGTTATGAGGGGTGGAATGCCACTGACAATTATTATACTCAATGGATTCAACAGGAATTCGGAGAAAGATACAATGTTAACGTAGAATATGTGGGAATCAGCAGATCCAATGAGGTACAGGATTTCATGCAGATGATAGCGGCCCATACTGCGCCAGATATTATTTTCCACTATGATATGCCGCAGGCGGTTACTTATTATAGTGAAGGCGCTTTGCAGGACATAGATTATAATGAACTTGCCTTTTATGCGCCTACATTTTGGGAAAATACGAAGGACGCTGTAAATACATATGGCCAATTAGATGGTCATAATGCGTTTTTCTTTGCTGAGCGTGATCCTATTTATTATAGCTATGTTACTCTGATCCGTAAAGACTGGTGCGATCAGGTGGGAAAAGAGGTTCCTACTACCTGGGAAGAACTGAACGATGTGGCTACTGCCTGGAAAGAAGCGGGGCTTGGAACTATTGGAGATCAGTTGATACAGAAGAGCTTTACTTACATGTCAAGCTGGATTTCCCCTGATACAAGCCAGGAGGAGCTTGCCCAGTATTTTGATCTGAATGTTGCTCCATTTACATGGGAGCCCACCAGGCTCTTCTTACAGGCCCGCAACGAGCAGTATAACGCCGGTATCTACGATCCGGAATTTTATCTGGTTACAGAGGAAAGTCTTGCTAAAAGTAAATTTGTTTCCGGACAGGTGGGCACATTCAGCTGCTATATGTCCTCTGGAACAGATGTATTCAGCAGCTTATTAGCCAATGATCCAGATGCTGAAGTAGCTACTATGGGAACTGCTTATCCTCCTGCTGAAGGATTTAATTCAAATTACTATGCATATCCTCCTTACGGTATGATTATGGGGATTAACGCAGATACCAGTGCAGAAGAGCGTGCTGCAATTTATATGTTCCTGGAGTGGATGTATCAGCCGGAAAACTTAATGTATCTTCAGTATGGAATTGAAGGGGAAACTTATACTGTAGATGAGAATGGAATTGCTATACGTAACAGCGAGTATGATGGTGAAGCCAAATTAAGCCAGAATAATAATAAGGACTACTGGTGTCTGGTGCAGGAAGTTATGACCTATGGAGACGAGGAAAAAGATCTGATTGCCAATAAGAGCAATTTAGCACCGGCAGGGTATGAATATCTGATTCAGGATCAGTATGACTTTGCTAAGAGCAGAGAGGAATACGGTCTGCAGATTCCAGTATTTACTAAGAACGTGGAAAGCAGCCAGGAATACAGCGCTGATTTAAGAGCACTTTGGGAAGAGGCATATGTTGACTGTATTACCTGTGCACCGGAAGAATTTGACGAAAAGTATGAAGAATATTGTCAGGAGTATCTGGATGCCGGTTATCAGGAAATCTTAGATGAAAAAGCCGCGTTAATTGAGGAAGGCTCTGTTATTTATGCTGAGTAATCGCAGTATTGCTCAAGGGGAAATATTGTAGAAAATCAGGGGAAGGGGCCGCCGTTAAATGGCGGCCCCTGTAGTTTGATATACAACTATGTACACATTATAAAAAGGAGAATGGTAGATGAAGAAAAAGTGGTTATCTTTTATCCTGTCATGCTGTATGATTTTGACCCCTACCGTACAGGCAGTGGGAGTCAATGGGAATAACGTTCGCCCAGAACAGCAGGAAAAAGTCCGCCTTTCAAATGAAGTGAAGGCTTCCGCATCAAAGAAGGCAAGCCCGTCAGAAGGAATAAAGGCAAGTTCTTCCAACGCCTCAGAGAAACCGCAGAAAGCGGATCCGGAAGAAGACAGCTATTTTGAAGACTTTGATGATGAGAAGCCTGGAAAATGGAACTGGGGAATGGAAGGCCCTTTTGAGGGTTTGCTTGAGATAAAAGAAGAGGACGGCAATCAGTATCTAGCAACCCTGAGAGATAAGGAAGTAAAAAATACCACAACGAAGAAAAGCTTTGACGTTCCCTTCATGACCAGCGCGTCAATGTCATTCCGGTACAGAGTGGATGAATTGAAGTCAGGCAGCCGAGGCGGTTACGGAGGATTTTCAGTTTCCTGTGGAGATACGGAAATTATCAGCTTTTATTACAATGATCTGCGGGAAGCTGGGGATAAAACGATGCTGTACTATTCCGGGAACAGTTTTGATAATAAAGAAGAAACCGGAATGGAGATTGTTCAGGGGCAGTGGTATGAGGTTTCTTTGGACTTTGATTTTGAGGAAAAGCGTGTTGCTGTAACATGGGAAGGTGAGGAAATTGCCAGTATAGATTTTGGGAAAGAAATCAGAAAAGTTGACGGATTCTCTTTGATTACATACAGCCCAAACGGCAGTAAATCAAGAATGAACGCAGGAATTGACGATTTTAGCCTGTCCTGGATTGAGAATGACAGTCCAATAGAGAATGAAAAGGATATTCTTTCTCTGAAAAATCTGGAGGATGTTTCTATTTCAAGACAGGAATGGGAAGAGGGGTATGAACATCCTGCAAGCGTGCAGGCAACTTTGGTCAGCGGGGAAAAAGTAGTAGCAGAAATTAATAAGGATACATGGATAAGCGAACCTGAATTCAATCTTAATAATCCAGGTGTTTATACCTGGACGGCAGAGTTATCTCAGTCGCCCGACTATGTAAACTCTGATAATTTGAAGGCATCTTATAAAATGAATTACCTTGGATTGTCTGAGCATGACTATCAGAATGATTTTACATTAGATTCGGATATTTGGGAGAAAAGCACTTTAGGGTCTCAAATTGACACGGAAAGCGGTTCCGGCAGTTTGGCTTTAAGCAGAAAAGAGGAAGATGGAAATTCCTATTTGTATGCGGAAGCCAATAACAGCGGACATCGGGGACAAAGGCTTGCGTTAACGGAGGAAATTCTTAAGGGAGCAACAGTTTCCTTTGACTGGATGCCTGTATTAACCAGTAATAAAGGATTTGGCGAAGTAATGTTGTTTTCCCAGTCAAACTGGAATTCTTACTTCACAGTTCGATTTGATAAAGATTTTAATCTCAGTGTTTATACAAAATGTTCGCTGCCAAGATCATCAACGGTACAGCCAGAATTTGACGGGGCAATTTCAGTGGATGATCCCATTGAAACCGGCCTGGGAGGTCAGAACAAGTGGTTTTCTGTACAGATTCATTTAGATTACGTAAACCACAAGGCGGATTTTACAATCACAGATAAGGCGAATCCGGAAAATACTTTTACAGAAACGGATATTCCTATTGATAATAGCGCCAATGGCTTGTCAGTTCTGCTTCTCCGCAAAAATAACGCTTATGTGGCAATGGGACTGGATAATGTAGCAATTGACTATGAACGCTTTGGCAGCAATGATATTGTAGCTGTACAGCAGCCGAAAGATGTTAATGTTGCGAAAAGCACCTATGACAAATTTGAATTTCCAGATGAAGTTCAGGTGGAAATGGGTGACGGCTCACGAAAGACGGCAGCTGTGGGAGAATGGCTGGCCAATCCTGCATTTGATCCAAATGTAGAAGGGGAGTATATCTGGACGGCAGATTTGGAGCTGGACGAGGGGATGACCAATTATTTGGATCAGAAAGCCGTCTTTAAGATGACTTATACCATGCTGCCTTATCCTCTTGTAGCCCAGAATCCTAATACTCTGGAACTGGAGTTTGGTGAGAAACTGCCGGATTTACCGAAAGAAGTGACTGTTACCCTCAGTGATGGAACCAGAGATAAAATGGCTGTTGAGGAGTGGGTTCCCATTCGTGAATTTAATCCGGATGAGGAAGGTGTCTATGTATGGGGAGCCAATCTGAAGGAGACTCCTGGAAAATATCAGATTGATGAAGACAGGATTCGTCCCAATGAATTCCATGAAGCCAGAGATAAATTCCCTCAGGAAGAAAATCCTGAAAAATATATTTATCATGTATATTACCGTGTAAACTATTTCAAGAGCAATAACAACTATAATGGTTATACGCGCTCAATGGAAAATTTAGACCGGGGCGTTTATGCGATTCCTGCCGACAACGGTATCTTCCTTTCATGGCGTCTGCTTGCCACTGAGTACGGCCAGGACATCCAGTTTAACATTTACAGAAATGGACAACTGATTAATGAGGAACCTATTACTGACAAAACTAATTTTGTAGATGAAGGCGGTAAACCAGGAGACAGCTATATTGTAAAAACAATCCTTGACGGAGATACGTACACCAGCGAACCCTGTATCGCTATGGCTGAGAACTATCTTGATATAGAGGTACAGCAGCCAGAACCGCAGCCGAATATTAACGGCGACATGGCTACATATACTTTGAATGACGCAGGTGCGGCAGACGTGGATGGAGATGGCCAATACGAGATTATTGTAAAATGGTATCCATCCAATGGATTTGATTCCGGAAAGCAAAATGGTCCTTCTTCTCCAACTATATTTGATGTATATCGTATGGATGGAACTCCTTTGTGGCGTCTTAATATGGGACTTGAAATGCCGTCCGGAGCGCATTTCAATCAGTTTATGTTTTATGATTTAGATGAAGATGGCAAAGCAGAGTTATTTATTAAGACATCAGATGGTACTATGAGTTATCGTCCAAATGAGGACGGCAGATTTGATATGGATGACCCAGATACGCTTATAGAATATATAGGAGATCCTGATGTTGTGCCGGGATCCAATATAGTAGGCGGAAAGAACGGACATGTGGGACCGGGAAGTAACGAGTATGTTACTGTATTTAACGGATTAACGGGCCAAGTAATTGACAGTATTGACTTTGTTAATAAAACGGTAGATTTCCAGCAGTGGGGCGACAGCTACGGAAACCGTTCCGCTCGTTATAATGCAGCGATTGCATATCTTCCTGAAAGCGAGGGATCATCTGAAACAATTCCAGCCGTATTATTTAACCGAGGATATTATAAACGCACAACAGTAGCCGCATATACGCTCCGCGACGGCAAGCTGAACCTTGAGTGGAATTTCGTGGCTGAGACAGATACCCGATATGCTGGCAAAGGCAATCACAACATGGCAACAGGAGATGTGGATAACGATGGCTTTGACGAACTGGTAATCGGCTCTCTGGCTCTTGATCATAACGGAGAGGTTCTTTGGGCAAAGGACGGACAGGAGGGCAATGATTTATGCGGTCATGCCGATGCCATTCATCTGGCGGCTATGACGCCTGAAAGTGATCAGCTGTATGTATTCACCCCAGAGGAGGATGGATACAGTACGGTTAATTACTCCCTATCCAACGCTGCAAATGGGGGGAGAATTGCCGGGGTATGGACACAGTGCACCGATACCGGCCGTGGAATTGCTGCCAATATTACACCGGATCCTGGATATGAGTATTGGGCATCTGTTCCCAACAGCGAAATACCAGATGAGATTCCCGAAGGAGCAATCTATAATTTTTACGGGGATATTATCTCTGCAGTAAAGCCCCGCAATTTTTCCACTAACTGGTGTGCTTACTGGGATGGAGATCTGCTTTCCGAATTGCCGGATGCAAAAAATCCCAGTTCAAAGGATGCTCCAATGGCAATTCATAAGTATAACTGGGTAGATAATACCATGGATACGCTGGAGGTTTTTGAGGGAACAAAGACAAATAATTCCACCAAGAATACGCCGTGTCTTACTGCAGATCTGTTGGGAGACTGGCGTGAAGAAATTATGGTTCGCAGCAGCGATAATCAGTCTCTGCGTATTTATATGACAGATTATGAGACTGAATATATGATCTATACTTTAATGCATGATCCTGTTTACAGAAATGCAGTTGCCAATCAGAACAGCAGTTATAATCAGCCTCCCCATGTAGGATTTTACCTGGGAGAAGACGACAGAGACCGTGTGCTGAATATGGAGCTTCCTGTTGCCGATATAGAGTATACAACAGAAGGGCAGGAGCCGGATACTCCAGATGAGCCGGATACTCCAGATGAGCCGGATACTCCAGAGGAGCCGGATACCCCGGAGGAACCGGATACTCCAGATGAACCAGACACCCCAAACCGACCGGCTTCATCGGGCAATTCTACCGGATCAGGTGTAATCAGAGCAAATCTGACCGCCGGACAATGGAGACAGGATGCCAAAGGCTGGTGGTTCCAGTTTAACAATGGAACCTGGCCTGCATCTGCCTGGCTTCGCCTGGAATGGGAGGGAAGATATGACTGGTACTATTTTAATGCAGAAGGCTATATGGAAACAGGCTGGCTGACAGACGGAGGTAATCTGTACTATCTGCATACAGTTTCAGACGGATACAAAGGAAGCATGTATACAGGCTGGCATTGCATTGATGGAAAATGGTACTATTTCAATACGGTGTCTGACGGTACATTAGGAAGACTTTTTGTAAATTCTGTAACTCCAGACGGCTATACAGTAGATGAAAATGGAGCCTGGGTGCAGTAAAGCGACAGAAAAGAGGCCGTTTGAGGATTCCCCAAATGGCGGTAATGAAAGGGAAAATTTATGACGGAAGAATACTTTTCAAACAATGACGGCTTTCTGATTGAGCATAACTTTACAGAAGCCAATCAGGAGGTAATGTATCATACAGAAAGCGGTTTTGGTTTTGTAACTGGCGCTAATGGGGCCAAACTGCCTCTTTTAAAGATTCCGGAAACCAACAGTGGCTTTATTCCTAAATGGTGGTACGGCGATAATGAAATGATTGAAATTCAGTTTTCTGGGCGTGGCTGTACATGGAATCCAGCTCCCGCGGTTTTGCAGGAGGATCTTAATGGAAGGAGTATTCCATTGTGCTTCAGGCAGGATGTACCGGGGCCGGGATGCTACCGTTTGACATTGACATTATGGAGCGCAGATGATGCCGGGGAGGTGCTGGTATTTGCCGGACGCAGGCGTCTCGCCTGGCGGGGAGAGGTTTTGGCCGGAAAAGAAGTAACCGTTACCGCTTTGTGCGATGTATCTCCCATTATTCCCCGAGGGAAAAATCAGCCTGTTTTTGATCCAAACGTCAGCTTTGCCATAATTTGCAGCAAGGGAAAAATCAGTCTTAAAAAGGCCAGAATAGAAAAAACATGGGCTCATACGGTTTATATTATGGGAGATTCCACTGTTACAGATCAGACTGGAGATTACCCGTATGCGCCGGGAGCAAGCTACTGCGGCTGGGGGCAGATGTTGGGAGTGTTCCTGCCAGATGGATATTGCGCGTCAAATCATGCCCACTCTGGATTAACCACAGAATCTTTCCGCAGTGAAGGCCATTGGAACGTAATGAAGCCCCTGATAAAAAAGGGGGATATATGCCTGATGCAGTTTGGCCACAATGATCAGAAAGTGGATTTTTTACAGGCAGATGAAGGCTATACCCGGCGTTTGGAACAATATATAAGCGAAATAGAAGCCGTTGGGGCAAAGCCGGTGCTCATCTCTCCTGTGGCCCGCAACAGCTGGAATAATCCGCAGGAGTATAATGATATGCTGGCAGCGTATGCAGAGGCGGTAATACGGCTGGGGAGAAAAAGGAACGTGCCTGTTTTGGATTTACATGGCTATTCTATGGAAATAATCAGGAAAGCAGGACTTGAAGGGGCAAAACGATGGTTTTATCCCTCAGATTATACTCATACCAACGATTACGGAGCCTATAAAATGGCAGGTTTTCTGGGAAAGGAGCTGCAGGCTGTGTTAGGACTGATGACCAAAACTTTATGTGATTGGGAGCCAAAACCGCCGTTGACTCAGTTAAAGCCCCCGGAAAATTGTCAGCTGAAACCGCCGGCGGGCGCGGCCGATAATTTAAAAGTATTTGCGGCAGAACGGCCTGAAGATCCTATTACACGTATAGAATGTCTGGAACTGATAAGCCAGCGTATGAGATTTTTTCCAATTAATGTCTATAATGATTTGTACGATGATGTGCTGGGACATGAAACCTATGCGGGAACGGTACAGTGCGCGGCCCAAAACCATATGATACCAGACGCCTTTGTGACTGACGGGAAATTACATCCCCACCGGTCTATGACTTTGCTTGAATTTGTGGCCGTGCTAATGCCTGCCTATGCCAGCAGAAAACAGCTTCATAAATCAGAAAGCATCCCAGAGGGAATTGCCCAATACGCTCAGGAGGCGGTAAAATTGGCCCTGGGCGAGAAAATAGTGGAATATGGCGAAGATTGGAATGCTCTGCTGAGCCGCCGAAGGGCGGCGCAGCTGTGCTCGGCTGTTGAGATATGATAACCAGAATACTATGCCTGGCAATATCTGAAATCCTTATATAGAAGATAGAGCGGTGTCTTTAAGGCTGAGAATATGCGGACTTTAAAGACACCTGCTTTTAAGTACAGGAAAAACAGATGGAGGAAATATGGAAAAAAGATTTGATGAGGGATTTGACAATATATTAATCTATCATTATGATGAGGAATACCAAAACGGGAAGAGATTAGACGCGGATACAATGGTGACGGACATAGGAAGAAAGGCTCTGTCTCTCAATGGCAAATGGCATTTTTGTCCTGATACGTTTTGCAGCGTAATACGAACCAGATGGTTTGATGAAACCAGATACAATCGGAATGGTCTGCCTCTTCCTTATGATTACGATTTTGAAAAGTGGGAAGAAATCACAGTTCCAGGAGTTTGGAACAATCAAAAACGGGAGTACGCGCTGTATGAAGGAGCAGGTCTGTATTTTCGTACTTTTTCCCTGGAAGATCTGAGGAAGGAAAAACTGATACAGAAACATGGCGGCCGTCTGTTTCTAAGAATAGGAGCTGCTAATTATGAAACCCGTATTTGGCTGAACAAACATTATTTAGGCAGACATCTGGGGGGCTTTACTCCGTTTTGCGCAGATGTAACAGATTATCTGTCAGAAGAAAATCGTCTTCTTATATTTGTTGATAATACAAGAAGAGGAGAGCAGATTCCTTCTGTACACTACGATTGGTTTAATTATGGAGGAATCTTCCGGGAAGTGGAATTATTTGAAACACCGGATGTCTATATTCAGAACACGTTTATACAGCTGTCAAGACAGACCGCGGGTAAAATAGAATACAGGATCAGGGTAAGAGCATCTGCCGGACCAAATAAGACCAATCATATACCGGTGCAAATAGAAATTCCCAAGCTGGGAATCGTTTACAAAGATGATTGTTGCATCACACAGGACCTGCCTGCAGATACGTTGGAAGCGGCGGGAACCATTGACGCAGATGAAGAGAAGATTGAGAAATGGAGTCCTGATAATCCTGTTTTGTACCAGGTTATCGTAAGAACTATGGGGAGTCACAGCGATATAGTAGAGGAGGAAATCGGATTCCGCAGAATTGAAACTAAGGGACAGCATATTCTTTTAAATGGGCAGGAAGTATTTTTGAAAGGGATGTGCGTTCATGAAGAAAGCCTGCAGTCCCTGCGCTGTGTGACAAAACAGGAGATTGAAAATATGATCATGCAGGTAAAGGAGATGGGCTGTAATTTTCTCCGACTGACTCATTATCCGCACAGTGAGTGGGTGGCAAGAATCGCGGACAGACTTGGAATTATGCTGTTGGAGGAAATTCCCGTATATTGGGCACTGGAATTTGAAAATCCCAACACCTATCGGGATGCCTGTAATCAGCTGTCGGAGCTGATTATAAGGGATCGAAACCGCGCAAGCGTTATTCTTTGGTCAGTAGGAAATGAAAATCCGGATTCTGATGAGCGTTACCATTTTATGAAAAATCTGGTAAAAACTGCACGAAAATTAGATCCAAGCAGGCTTATTATTGCTTCATGCCTTATTGATGTGGATCAGAAGAGAATCAAAGACAGATTGATAGAGGCTCTTGATGTAGTGGGAATTAATGAATATTATGGGTGGTATCTGAAAGATTTTGAGGTGCTTGAAGAAATTCTTGGCAATTACCACGAGGATAAGCCTATTATCATTACAGAAACAGGAGCAGATGCAGTAAGCGGATATTTTAGCGAGAATGCAGAAATTTACAGCGAAGAGCTTCAGGCCCGAATTTACGAGAAGCAGTTTAACACTTTGCTGAAATATCCTTTTATTAAAGGAATAACTCCATGGGTTTTATATGATTATGCCTCCATGAGACGGATGAGCAGCCTGCAGAACGGGTATAATATAAAGGGTATTATTGGAAAGGATAGAATTTATAAGAAAAAGGCCTATTACGTTGTGAAAAAGGTATATGGATAAATTCCTTCATAACAGGGATTTGAAGTATTTAGCGCCCTGTCACAGAGATTATAAGAGTTAGAGGTATAGAAAGGAATCAGGAATGATGGAAACGATGATCTGCGAAAAAGACCGAATTGAGGAGGCAATTGACAAAATTGTAAAGCGTACTATGCAAATGGACTTATCCTGGAATTGGCAATGCGGAGTGGCTTACTATGGAATCTGCAGGGCTTATGAAGCAACAAAAAAACAGGAATACATAGATCTTTTAAAAAATCGCATTGATGAGTATATAGAATTAGGGCTTCCCGAAAAATGGACGGTAAATTCCTGCGCCATGGGACATTGCTTAATTACATTATATGATCTGACTGGTGAGGAAAAATACCGTAACTTGATAATGAGTAAAATAGATTATCTCCGCCATGAAGCTCTGCGTTTTGGAGATCATGTTCTGCAGCATACGGTTTCAGCCAAAAACGATTTTCCTGAACAGTGCTGGGCGGATACTCTTTTTATGGCCGCCTATTTGATGCTGCGGGTTGGAGTGAAAGAAAAAGATGAAGAGCTAATTAATGATGCGCTGAATCAATATTATTGGCATATTCAGTATCTGCAGAATAAGGATACTGGACTTTGGTACCATGGATATAATAATTTAACAAAAGATCACATGTCGGCAGTACACTGGGGCAGGGCAAATGCCTGGGCTGCCTACACAATGTCCCGTGTTGGGGATATTTTGCCGGAAAGCTATCTGTATCCTCAATATATGGATGTATCCGGTTCCTTGGATGAACTGCTTACTGCTCTGAAATATTATCAGACAGAGCAGGGACTTTGGAGAACTGTACTGGATGATGAGGAATCCTACGAAGAAGTATCAGCCTCCTGCGGCATTGCGGCAGCTATGGCTGTAAAAGGAAACGTATTTCATAAGAAGTACGTATATAAAGCGCTGGAAGGCGTTATGGCCAATATCAATGAAAATGGAAAAGTGATGAACGTATCTGCCGGAACTGCTGTTATGCGGGATAAAGCTGCGTACAGAGAAATTTCCAGAGACTGGATCCAGGGCTGGGGACAAGGACTGGCACTGGCCTTTTTATCACAGGCATTAAAGATGCAGTAAAGGGTATAGAAAAATGACGAATTTAAAAAGAATTTATACATGTTTTCCAGAAGGAAAATACAAAGTTCTGACGATGAGTTATGATGATGGAAAATTAGAGGATCGCAGACTTGCAAAGATTTTTAATCAGTACCATATTAAGGGGACGTTCCATATTAATTCTGGGCTGCTCAATGACAGCAGCCGGCTTGGAATGGAGGAATGGTCAGAGGTATATAAAGGACATGAGATTTCCTGTCATACGGCTCTCCATCCTACCATTAGCCGATGCCCTATAGATCAGGTTGCTCTTCAGGTTTTGGAAGACAGAAAAAATTTAGAAGCTATTGCCGGCTATCCGGTGCGTGGCATGTCGTATCCTAATGGGTCATATACTCAGGAAATTGTGAATTTGCTTCCTATGCTTGGGATTGAGTACTGCCGTATAGTGGGAGATAGTCATGATTTTGCTATGCCTGAAAACTATTTGATCTGGAAGCCCACCTGCCATCATAATCGGTCTTTATTAGAAAATGGAAGACGTTTTCTGGAGATTTCCAAAATTCAGCGTTTGCATATGATGTATGTGTGGGGACATAGTTTCGAATTCACAAGAGATGACAACTGGGAATTGATAGAAGAATTCTGCCGTATGATGAGCGGCAGAGACGATATTTGGTATGCTACAAATATTGAGATTGTTGATTATATGAAAGCTGCGAAAAATTTGAAATTTACAGTAGATGGAAACTTGGTTTATAATCCTTCTTGCATGACAGTATGGATCAGCGTGGATGGCAATATCTTTTCCATTTCTGGAGGATCAAGTGTCAGAATTGGGGGTTAAAGTAGAAAGGAAACAAATTGTGGGAGTGTCGCAAAATCATCCGTTATTGATGATTTTGCGACACTCCCTTGTATTTACAGTTCCTTCTTTACTTTTCTGTGAACAACAGAGAAATAAGCAAACAGACCTATGAGAGCAACCAACAGTTCTGTAGCAGGAAATGCGCACCATACGCCGTGAATTTTTCCCAGCCAGGACAACAAAAATGCCATAGGGATAATCACCAGAAACCCTCGGAGGAGTGAAATAATATGGGCAGGCAAAGGCTGTTCTGTGGAAGTAAAATAAATGGAAATAATAACATTAAACCCGGCAAAGGGACAGGCCAAAAAATACAGGCGCAGTCCTTCCGTGGCAATGCTTTGCAGCGCAGGGTTATTTTCACTGTTGAAAACAGAGGTAATTTGCGAAGCGTACAAAAATACACTTCCGTAAATAAACAGGGAAAAAAACAACATGGCTGCAAGGGCATACCGCAGCGTTGCGTCAATATGAGAAAAATCCTTTGTGCCGTAACTGCGGCTGATAAGTGGCTGGATGCCCTGGGCAATGCCGGTGTAAATCGCAATGATTACCAGAGAAAGGTTTGCGATAACCCCGTAGGCAGCAACACCTACATTTCCTTCCAGACGGAGGATGATGGAATTGAACACAATCATTACCACGCCTGAGGATACTTCTGTAACCAGAGAAGGAATGCCGCTGGAAAGAATTCCGCCAAACAGCCGGAGAGCGGGCCTGTATTTTGTCAGATGGAACTGATTCTTCCTTCGGATAAAATGGGGAGATAAAATTATCATGCTGATAATGGGAGCCAGGCCTGTGGCAAAGACCGCTCCAAAAATTCCCATCTGACAGGGAAAGATAAATACCCAGTCCAACACAACATTGGACAGGCTTCCGCCGATCATAGCCGCCATAGAAAGCTGGGGCGCCCCATCGTTGCGGACAAAGCAGAGAAGTACATTATTCATCAAGAAAGCAGGGGCAAACAGTAAAATAACCTGGAGATAGGTTTTTGCCATATCAAATACAACGCCCTCGGCGCCAAACAGAGAGAGAATTGCATCGGTGCAGAACATACCTGCCAGCACGAAGAAAACGGCAAATACCGCCGCAAGGGACAGGGAGCCTGTAAACGTACGGTTCGCGGCTCTGTGATCGTCTGTACTTTTCTGGATAGAATATTTGGTTCCCCCGCCCATTCCGATCATAAGTCCGCTTCCATGAATGAAACTGTAAATAGGAATCGCCAGATTCAGAGCTGTTAATCCATTGGTGCCGAGACCTTTGGATACAAAGAAGGTATCAGCCAATATGTAGCAGGAAAGCCCGATCATGCCCATTACATTGAGAGAAGCATATTTGGCGAAATCCCGAAAGTAACTGGATTTTGTCATAATAAATCTTAACCTCCTGATTGGATGCCGCGGGGACAGGCTGAGATAAAAAAAGCATTGACTTTCGTATCTTCAATGGCCTATCGATACGAAATCAATGCTTTACAGCTTACCCGGCGGCAATCATATTCAACCACATCAACTTATCACAAATAAGAAGGTATGTCAAGGTTCCGGAAATATTTTTAACCGGTAATCCCCAGAGAAACATTCCTCTGGTGGAGAAGCCGTGCACAAAAAGAAATCCTTCCGTCAGGTTTGGATGGAAGGATTCCTCTTCTAACATATATTAAATTTCGTTTATCCGTCTCTTTACATAAGTGGTGTGAAGAAGATGATGGGCCTTTTCACTTCCCGGTTCGCCCAGATAAGTTTCATACAGTTCCCTAATAGCCGGATTTTCATGGGATTTGCGGATTGGTTTTCCTGCATCTTCGTCATAGAGAACCTTAGCTCTTAATGCCCTTACATCTACTGTGTTCAAGACAGAGCCTGGCTGACGAGGCTGTCCGCCTCCATTGACACAGCCTCCGGGACAGCCCATAATCTCAATAAAGTGGTAGCTGGCTTCTCCGGATTTTACCCGGTTCAAAAGCTCTCTGGCGTTGCCCAGACCGGAAGCTACAGCAACTCGAATATCCATTCCGGCTACATGGTAGGTGGCTTCTTTGATTCCTTCCGTACCCCGCACCTCTGTAAAGTCTAAATGCTGAAGCTCTTCACCGGTAAGAGATTCCACCGCTGTTCTCAGGGCAGCTTCCATAACGCCGCCGGTGGCGCCGAAAATAACGGCTGCTCCTGTGCCAAGACCAAGGGGATCATCAAATTCTTCGTCAGGCAGTTTTGTAAACTGGATTCCGCTTCTCTCAATCATCTTAGCCAGTTCTCTGGTGGTCATAGTATAATCTACATCAGGTACACCATTGGCTGCCTGATCATCTCTTCCAATTTCGAATTTCTTGGCAGTACACGGCATAACACTGACAGATACAATGTCCTCAGGCTTTAAGCCTATCTTTTCTGCATAGTAGGACTTTGCGATGGCTCCGAACATCTGCTGGGGGGATTTGCAGGAAGACAGATTTTCTGTCATATCCGGGAAGTAGTGCTCGCAGTATTTGATCCATCCGGGGGAACAGGAAGTGATTAGAGGAAGAACACCGCCGTTTTTCACTCGGTCCAGAAATTCGTGAGCCTCTTCCATAATGGTCAGGTCTGCGCTGAAGTTGGTATCAAATACCTTGTCAAAACCAAGCCTGCGGAGAGCAGCAACCATTTTCCCTTCCACATTGGTTCCAATTGGATAGCCGAATTCTTCTCCAAGAGCTGCCCGCACAGCCGGAGCTGTCTGTACGATAACATGCTTGGACGGGTCCGCGATGGCAGCAGCAACTTCTTCAATACAGCTTTTCTCGTAAATAGCCCCGGTAGGACATACAGCAATACACTGTCCGCAGGATACGCAGCTGGTTTCGCCTAAGCCCATTTCAAAGGCAGAACCGATGAAGGTAGCAAAACCTCTCTGGTTGGGACCGATTACCCCAACTCCCTGTACTTTCTCACATACAGCGCTGCAGCGGCGGCAGAGAATGCATTTGCTGTTGTCTCTTACCATATGAGCGGCGCTGTCGTCAATACAGGAAGGTGTCTTCTCTCCGTCATAATAGTCCGCGTCCGTAACGCCCAGCTGTTTGCAAAGAGTCTGAAGCTCACAATTGCCGCTTCTGACACAGGATAAACAGGAGCGATTGTGGTTGGAAAGAATCAGCTGCAGGGTTTTTTTGCGGAAATCTATGATCTTGGGGGTGTTGGTCCATACCTCCATCCCTGTATTGATAGGGTATACACAGGCCGGAACCAGCTTGCCGCCATTGATTTCCACAGTACAGATACGGCAGGCAGCGATTTCATTGATTTGTTTTAAGTAACATAAAGTAGGTATTTCCACATGGGCCAGCCGGGCCGCTTCCAGAATGGTGGAGCCATCGGGAGCGGTGACGTCCATGTTGTTGATTTTGATTGTGATATTCTCCATGATATGATCTCCCTCCATTACTTTTTGTAGATAGCTCCAAACTTACATTTCTCCATACAAGCGCCGCACTTAATACACTTATCCGGATCAATGACATGAGGATTGCGGACAGAACCGTTGATGGCGTTTGCCGGACAGTTCCTTGCGCACAGGGTACAGCCTTTACATTTATCCGGATCAATATGGTAGGAGACAAGGGCCTTGCAGACTCCTGCCGGACAGGTTTTGTCTACAATGTGAGCCACATACTCATCACGGAAATATTTTAAAGTGGAGAGAACAGGGTTGGGAGCCGTCTGACCTAAACCGCAGGCAGAATTCGCTTTTACGTAGTAGCAAAGTTCTTCCAGTTTGTCCAGATCTTCCATAGTGGCCTGTCCTTTGGTGATCTTGGTCAGGATCTCCAGCATACGTTTGGTTCCGATTCGGCATGGAGTACATTTGCCGCAGGATTCCTCAACGGTAAACTCCAGGAAGAATTTGGCAATGTCTACCATACAGTCATCTTCATCCATAACGATCAGTCCGCCGGAACCCATCATGGATCCGATGGAGATCAGGTTGTCGTAGTCAATAGGAATATCAAAATGCTCTGCGGGAATACATCCGCCGGAAGGACCGCCTGTCTGGGCTGCCTTAAACTTCTTGCCGTTGGGGATGCCGCCGCCGATTTCTTCGACAACCTCTCTTAAAGTGGTTCCCATAGGCACTTCTACCAGTCCGGTGTTGTTGATCTTGCCGCCCAGAGCGAATACTTTGGTTCCTTTTGATTTTTCTGTACCCATAGAGGCAAACCATTCCGGACCATTTAAGATAATCTGGGGAATATTGGCATAGGTCTCTACGTTATTCAAAATGGTAGGCTTGCCAAACAGACCCTGCTTAGCCGGGAATGGAGGACGCGGCCTTGGTTCTCCTCTGTTTCCTTCAATGGAAACCATGAGAGCTGTCTCCTCGCCGCAGACAAAGGCTCCGGCGCCCAGGCGCAGGTCAATATCAAAGGAGAAACCGCTTCCGAAAATGTCATCTCCCAACAGCTCCATCTCTCTGGCCTGCTTGATGGCTATTTTCAGACGCTCAACAGCAATGGGATACTCAGCACGGACATAAATATATCCCTGAGAAGCGCCAATTGCGTATCCGGCGATTGTCATTGCTTCCAGAACCGCATGAGGATCGCCTTCCAGAACAGAACGGTCCATAAATGCGCCTGGGTCACCCTCGTCCGCATTGCAGCAGACATATTTCTGGTCAGCGTCATTCTGCTTGGCCAGCTTCCACTTGAGACCTGTAGGGAATCCAGCGCCTCCTCTTCCTCTCAGTCCGCTGTCTAAGAGAACCTGAATGACGTCGTCGGGAGTCATTTCAGTCAAAACCTTGCCAAGGGCCTGATAACCTCCGGTTCCTATGTATTCTTCTATGTTTTCCGGATTGATTACACCGCAGTTGCGAAGGGCGATTCTGTGCTGCTTTTTATAGAATGCCGTGTCGCTTAATGCCTTGATTCCCGATGGAGTAACTGTTTCATCGTACAGAAGACGCTGTACAGGGCGGCCTTTTAACAGGTGTTCTGAAACGATTTCCGGAATGTCTTCTTCCTTTACCATGGCGTAGAAGGAAGCATCCGGATAAACAATCATAATGGGACCCAGGGCGCACAATCCATGGCAGCCGGTTTGCACAACGCTGACCTCATCGGAAAGACCCTGTTTCTCCAGCTCTTCTCTTAATTTTATGATAATCTGGTGGCTTCCAGAGGAAGTACATCCAGTTCCGCCGCAAACTAATACATGTGAACGATACATTCTGTGTCCTCCTTATTTGATGTCAGCTGAAGCCAAGGTATAGTTTTGAAGAACATGGCCAGATACCAAATGTTCTTTAAATACTTCCTCTGCCTTTTCCGGTGTCATTTTGATATAGGTAACCTTCTCCTTACCGGGCTCCAGAACCTCTACAATAGGTTCGAACTGACAAAGTCCAATGCAGCCTGTCTGAGTAACGGCAATTCGGTCTGTCATATTGTTTTCCTGGACCAAATCAGCCAGTTTATTGAGAACAGGTCTTGCGCCGCTGGCAATTCCGCAGGTTGCCATTCCTACCAGCACTCTGGTACGGGAATGATCTTCCTCACGCATGCTGACCTGGCTCTGCATTCTTTCACGGATCGCTTTTAATTCCTCAAGAGTTTTCATATATTTATCCCCTCCAGTTCTGGCGGTCAGATCACTGCCCCGCCGTCAGTCTCCAGTTTGTTTTCAGCCAAATACTCTTTTATGTACGCAGATATTTCCGGAGAGTCTAAAGGGATGTTTCCCAGAATCTCCCGAAATTCCCTTGTATCGAGAGTAAAAGATACTCCGTTATAACTGTAGGTATAGAGAAAATCCACATCCGTATGACAGGTAATCAGTGTTCGTATGGTGCTGTTAATGTCCCCCAATGGCATCCGGTCAATGTGGGACAGTTCAAAAACAGCTGTGACTTTGGTTCCCTGGCCTTGTACGGATTCGATGGAGAAAGAACCTCCTGTACTTTCCGCCGCATATTTAAAAAAGGGAATGCCAAGTCCCACCTTTCTCGTCTTTCTGGTAGTGAAAAAGGGGTCTGTCACATGGGAAACCTGTTCAGGAGACATACCGCAGCCGTCGTCTCCGATAAAGACAGTCAGCAGATCCTTAACAGTATCCACGGTTACGGAGATGGTAACAAGACCTGCTCCGGCCCGGGTGGAATTTTCTGCAATATCCAGTATATTCAAAGAAATCTCTGTCATCATAGGCGTTACTGATATTTTGCAAGGATTCCCGGAATGTCGTCAGGAGTAAGCCTTCCATATACCTCGCCATTAATCATCATAACAGGCGCCAGTCCGCACGCGCCTACACAGCGGCAGGAATCAAGGGAAAATTTGCCGTCAGGAGTACATTCTCCATTGGTGATTCCCAGAATTTCCTCCAGTTTGTGGAACAGTTCACCGGAACCTTTGACATAGCAGGCAGTTCCAAGGCAAACAGAAATCTGATATTTTCCTTTGGGCTGAAGAGCAAACTGCGCGTAGAAAGTAGCGATTCCATAGATTTTTTCCAAAGGAATACCGGTTTCATCAGAAATCATTGTCTGAACTTCGATAGGAAGATAGCCGTAGATTTCCTGAGCTTTCTGCATAATAGGCATCAGAGCGCCCTTGGTGTCTTTGAGCTGGTGGATGACCTCTTTTAAGGCTTCCTCCTGCTCTTTCGTCCCTGAAAAAAGGACTCCTTGTTTCTTACAAGCCATTGTCTTAACCTCCTTTTGTGTGCTTATGCAATGTAGCTAATATTTTACCACAGTTACCAAAAAAAATCTATATAATGAATGATAAATAACAAGGGATTGCCAAGGAGTAATATAATATATTTCTATATATTTACAAAAAATTTATGATATAATTAGATATAAGTTTCAAATTTGTTTGTTGAGAGAAAATGCTTATTAAGGAGTGGGAAGTTATGACGGCAAGAGATGTAAAGGATATTCTGGGAGCCAAGGTACTGGCGGGGGAAGAGCGGCTGGATTGTGAAGTGAGAAGCGCCTGCGGTTCCGATATGATGAGCGATGTGCTGGCTTTTTCCAAAGACCACTCTGTCCTGCTGACCGGTCTTTGCAATCCACAGGTGATACGGACTGCTGAGATGCTGGACATTGTGTGCCTTGTGTTTGTCAGAGGCAAAAGACCGGATGAAGCAATGCTGGAGATGGCCAGGGAGAGAAATCTGATTGTATTGGCTACCGGCCATCGGATGTTTTCTGCCTGCGGAATGCTGTATGCCGCCGGACTTCATGGAGGTGCGGTTTAATGGAAGAAGTGCTTACCTTAAAATATCACATATCTCCTGATGATTTTACCAGAGCCGGGGAGGCCAGCAGTGACGTCAAGGGAAAATTAAAGCAGATGGGAGTAAGTCCGGAGGCTGTGAGAAAGGTGGCTATTGCCATGTATGAGGGAGAGATTAATATGGTTATTCACGCCAACGGCGGAGAGATTACCGTAAATATTACTCCCTATGAGATCGAAATGATTCTGGCTGATGTAGGTCCCGGTATTCCCGACATAGATCTGGCTATGACTGCCGGCTATTCCACGGCCCCTGATGAAATCCGTTCTCTGGGATTTGGCGCCGGAATGGGGCTTCCAAATATGAAAAAATATACGGATGAGATGAAAATTGACACAACTCTGGGAGTTGGAACAACTATCCGTATGATAGTAAAGCTGTAGCAGCCGGAAACGCTGAGCCGGCTGGAAGCAAGAATAAAAAAGAAGGTGATTAGGTGGATAAATTTTATCATTCTGTCCGATTGAATGAGGAACTGTGCAAGGGCTGCATAAACTGTATTAAAAGGTGCCCTACTCAGGCTATCCGGGTCAGAAACGGGAAAGCCAGGATCAACAGCAAATTCTGCATTGACTGCGGAGAGTGCATCCGGGTATGCCCCCACCATGCAAAGAGGGCTACTTATGACAAAATGGAGGATTTAAAACAGTATGAATATACAGTAGCCCTTCCGGCCCCATCTTTGTACAGCCAGTTTAATAATCTGGATGATGTAAATATCGTTCTTAACGGCCTTTTAATGATGGGCTTTGATGACGTATTTGAGGTCAGCGCAGCTGCCGAGCTGGTCAGCGAGGCTACAAGAGAGTACATACAGTCCAATCCCCATAAGCTTCCGGTTATCAGTACAGCCTGTCCTTCCGTGGTCCGCCTGATACGAGTACGTTTTCCTAATTTGATTTCCAATCTGCTGCCTCTGAATCCGCCTGTGGAGGTTGCGGCTATTCTGGCAGCCAGAAAGGCTGTGAAAAAGACCGGTCTTCCCAGAGAGAAGATTGGAATTGCGTTTATTTCCCCCTGTCCGTCTAAGGTGACCTATGTAAAGGCTCCTTTGGGAACAGAAAAGAGCCAGGTTGACAAGGTTCTTGCTATAAAAGACATATATCCACAGCTTTTGTCCTGCATGAAGGCAGTAGGAGCAAATCCGCCGGAAATCGGAATGTCAGGGAAAATAGGCGTCAGCTGGGGCAGAAGCGGCGGAGAGGCCAGCGGCCTGTTTACAGAGGAGTATCTGGCCGCAGACGGAATTGAAAATGTAATCCGTGTTTTAGAGGATATGGAGGATCAGAAATTCTCCAATCTGAAATTTGTTGAGCTGAACGCCTGTAACGGGGGCTGTGTAGGAGGCATCCTTACAGTGGAAAATCCCTATGTAGCAGAGGTGAAGCTGAAGCGGCTGAGAAAATATATGCCTGTAGCCAGAAGGCATATGGCTGAAGAAACAGATAAGAGGGATTGGATTCACTGGACCAGACAGGTGGAGTATGAACCTGTATTCAGCTTGGGAGACAATATGATGGAAAGCTTTATGAAGCTGAATCAGGTGGAAAGGCTGTGCAGGAAGCTTCCAGGTCTGGACTGCGGCTCCTGCGGAGCTCCTACCTGCAAAGCCCTGGCGGAAGATATTGTCAGGGGAGAGGCATCAGAGACGGATTGTGTGTATTATCTGAGAGAAAATCTTCACCGATTGTCAGAGGAGGTTTCCATTTTGGCTGATGATATTGCCCTGGGAAATGCGGAAGGCCATGAAATGATACGGGTATTGTCAGAGTATATTCAGAGGATATCAGATGAGATGTCTCTTCTTGACGGGAAAGAGGAAAAAGAAAGAGGGGATGAGAATGACAGTAAGGGAACTGGCTGACAGCGGCCTGTTTGAAGTTGTAAATTTGGGAGACCAGCCGGACAGAGAAATTACCAAGGTGTTCTGCTGCGATCTATTAAGTATAGCTATGGGAAGAGCTCCTGAGGGAGGGGCTTGGGTGACGGTTATGGCCAATATGAATACTTTGGCTGTGGCCTCCCTGACCGATACGGCCTGTGTAATTCTGGCGGAGGGATGCAGTCTTGACGAAAACGCCGCGGTCAAGGCCAAAGAGCAGGAAATCACAGTTATGAGAACGGAACAGCCTGTATTTGAAGCTGCTTTGCAGATAGAAAACAGGCTGAGAGGTTATGCGTCTCAGCTATGACCTTCACATCCATTCCTGTCTTTCCCCCTGCGGCGATGACGATATGACGCCTGCCAATATAGTGGGGATGGCGGCGCTGAAGGGATTGGATGTGATTGCGGTGACTGATCACAATTCCTGCAAAAATTGTCCGGCCGTCCTGCATTTTGCTGACAGGTACGGACTGGTGGCAGTGCCGGGAATGGAACTGTGCACTTCTGAGGAGATACATGCTCTCTGCCTGTTTCCGGAACTGAAACAGGCTATGGAATTTGATGCTTATGTGTACGACCGGCTGATTCGGTTCCCCAATAAGGAAGAGATCTTTGGAAAACAGCAGATTTATAATATGGAGGATGAGATTCAGGATAGGGTGCCGTGGCTTTTAATAAACAGCGCGGATATTTCCTTTCAAGGACTTTGGGAACTGGTGATGTGCTGCAAAGGAGTGATGATTCCGGCCCATTTGGACAGGACCGCAAACAGTCTTATAAGTAATTTAGGAGCAATTCCCCCGGACAGCTGTTTTCCAACGGCAGAATTAAGGCATATGGAAAAATTGGAAAAGATGAAAGAGGCCCATCCATATCTGGAACAGTGCCGGATTATCACCAATTCTGACGCTCATTATCTGGAGAATATCAATGAGCCGGTGAATTTCCTTGAAGCAGAGGAAAGAACCGCTGAGGCAGTGGTCAGGGCTCTCCTGGAGCGGGAAAAGAAATAGCCGTCACTACTTCTAATGGTGACGGCTGTCTGTTTGGATTATAAACGTTTCTCTGTTATTTTTCGTCTACAACCTGAAAGATATAAAATTTTAAATAATAGGAGGTTTCATCTCCGGACCACAGAATTGGGTGGTCGGCGGCCTGAGTTCTGTATTCCACCTGTCTCAGACGTTTGTGAGCTCCTGCCGCAGCTTCCCGGATGGTTTTTGTGAAAAGCTGCGGTGTCATAAAATGGGAACAGGAGCAGGTGGCCAGATAGCCTCCGTCTTTTACCAGCTTAAGTCCTCTTAAATTGATTTCTCTGTACCCTTTTACAGCATTTTTTACGGAGCTTCTGGATTTTGTAAAGGCGGGAGGATCCAGGATAACCACATCGAACTGCTCGCCCTTTTTTTCCAGTTCAGGCAGCAGGTCAAATACATCGGCGCACTGAAAGGCGACTCTGTCTTCGAGACCGTTCAGCTTAGCGTTTTCTCTGGCCTGATCGATGCCTAACTGGGAGGCATCTACGCCTAAAACCTGAGAAGCTCCTGCGATTCCGGCGTTTAAGGCAAAGGACCCGGTGTGAGTGAAGCAGTCCAAAACTTTTTTTCCCGGGCAGAGGCGCTGAATAGCCAGACGGTTATATTTCTGATCCAGAAAGAAGCCTGTTTTTTGCCCGTCCTGAACGTCCACAATATAGCGCACCCCGTTTTCCACAATTTGTACCTTAGTGTCAAAGGACTCCCCAATAAAACCTTTATAGCGCTCCATTCCCTCCTGGAGGCGTACTTTTGCATCGCTTCTTTCGTAAATGCCCTCAATAAAAATTCCGTCCGCTGCCAGAACTTTTTTCAGCTTATCCAGAATCACCGGTTTCCATCGATCAATACCCAGAGCCAGAGATTCCACTACAAGAATATTGGAAAACTTATCAATAACAATACCTGGAAGAAAGTCTGCTTCTCCAAAAATAATGCGGCAGCTGGAGGTATCTACAGTCGCTTTTCGATACTCCCATGCATTTCTTACCCGCATCTCAATAAAATTTTCATCGATTACCGTATCCTTCTTTCTTGACAGCATACGGACAGTGATCTTTGACTTGGTATTGATGAAGCCCCAGCCCATGGGATAACCGTCAAAGTCTTCAACCTTGACTACATCGCCGTTTGTGAAACTGCCGGAAATGGTTTCAATTTCATTGTCATAAATCCACATGCCGCCTGCTTTCAGAGAGCGGCCCTGTCCCTTTTTTATTTTTACAACTGCTGATTCCATAGTATACTCCTTTATATACGAAAATTAGTTGAAAGTAATGAGATTCCTTTTTACTGTCCATGCCGTTTTAAAAATGAAAACAGGCGGGAAAGGGGAGTAAAAAGCACAAGAATAAGTATAAAATTGCTGATGCCGTGAATGATGTCGAAGGGAATTCCGGAGATCCACCAAGCAAAGGCTGCGCTGGGACCGCCTGCTGCAAGATAGGACAAAGAACAAAGACCTCCGAAGAGAAGGCCGAAGATTCCGCCCAGAAGAGCCCAGGACAAGGGACCGGGCCGAAAGCGCCGCATAAAGAGAGCTGCGGCCATGAGGACAGCCCACACATACAGGTAGGAGAGCCACCACAGACCAAATCCATAGATCAATCCTTCCAGCAGAACAAATACATAGAGAATAATCCATCCATGGCTGCCGAACCATACCGCATATAAAATAAGAAGCAAGGTTACCAGCTCAATATTAGGCAGCCACGCCAAACCCACCTGGAGAGCCAGAAGGAGGGCGGCGAGAAGGCTGTCTCTTACCAGATCTGTGGTTTTCATAGAAGATTGGTTTATGAGGAGAAATCCTCCCCTGCTTTGGTATAGACAAAACTGTAGCTCTCCCCGTTTTTGATGGGCTGCATGCTGACTCCGTAATTGCAGGGCTCTCCATCGCATAAAATAGCCCAGTAGGCGCCGTCTTTTTGGTAATCAGCTCTGTGTCCGTTGATCTCATCTATCATAAGGCCGTATTCTTCTGAAGTAGTCCCGTTCAGCGTCAAACCTGGGATCTGTTCTACCGCCTCCTGCAGGTACTGTGCCTCTGTGGTGAGGGAGTACTGCTGTATGGTTCCGTCTTCATAGATTACCTCTACAGCAATGCTTTTGCTTCCAACCATAGGGACAGGACGGAACAGGTTGTAGGCAATGAGAAGAAGGGCCAGAACAATGGCTGCAATAATCGCCCCCATAAGAGGGGTGGGACGCAGAGTAAATCGTCGATTGTGTCTGGATGTGTTCATAATCACTTTCCTTTTCCCTTTCGGATTAATTGGATTAGTATAGTATAGCACAGAGGGAATAGGGCCGCAAGGAAAGATTGACTTTATCCAGAAGGAGTGTTATCTTTCAATACAGTGCATCGCAGCAGCTGCAGGATCATGATTTAATGGAGAATGAATCATAGGAAATAAAAGAGCAGAGAGGATAGAATATGACAGACGAAAAAAGAAACTTATTGCAGGAGTTGGAACATTCTGAAAAAATTCTTATTGGTATTGGGGAAGAGTGGAAGAAGGACAGGGTACCTGAGATTGTCCAGATATATGAAAAGCTGAGCCAGATGATAAAGGGAAAGGACTATTTTATTGTTACTACTGTTACAGATGGGGAAATTTATCGCTCTTCCCTGGATGCTTTAAAAATCGTAGCTCCCTGCGGCAACGAAACCTGGAGACAGTGCTCCCAATCCTGTACAAAGGATATTTGGGAACCGGGAGAGATACCTGACGATATCTGTCCTCATTGCGGCGCGCCTCTCACAGGCAATACCATTGCCGCCAAGGATTACATTGAAGAGGGGTATCTTCCCCAGTGGCAGGCCTATACCCGCTGGCTGGGCGGCACGTTAAATCATAAACTTCTGATTTTAGAGCTGGGAGTGGGATTTGGAACGCCTACGGTAATTCGGTGGCCCTTTGAGAAAACAGTCTCCCTGAATAAGAAGGCAAAAATGTATCGGATCCATGAGAAGTTTTATCAGTTATCTCAGGAAATCGGGGATAAAGCGGTGTCCATACCGACTGATTCCGTGGAATATGTTAAGAATTTGTAGAAATTTGTTTGGAGTCCATTTAACTGAAAGGAAGGCTGTTTAGAAATTTATAGGAATTTGTTCGTTGTGATTCTGGCTTTCCTGTGCTAAAATGTTGAAAAAAGGCGAGATGGGAGGAATGGCATGATAGCTGTAATTGATTATGATGCAGGTAATTTAAAAAGCGTGGAAAAGGCTTTGAAGGCCCTGGGACAGGAAGTGGTATGCACAAGAGACAGAAGCACCGTCCTTTCTGCAGAACGGGTGATTCTTCCGGGAGTCGGAGCCTTTGGAGATGCCATGGAGAAGCTGACCCGATATGAGCTGACAGATGTGATCCATGAGGCAGTGGATCAGGGAACGCCTTTTTTGGGAATCTGTCTGGGCCTTCAGCTGCTGTTTGAAAGCAGTGAGGAAAGTCCGGGAATAAAGGGATTGGGACTCCTTCCGGGAACCATTGTCAGATTTCCTTCCCGTCCCGGCTATAAGGTTCCTCATATGGGCTGGAATCGTTTGAAGATCCGTCCGGAAGCCAGGCTTTACAAAGGAATGGAAACAGGGGAATATGTATACTTTGTCCATTCATATTATGTAAAGGCAGACAGGGAAGAGGATGTAGCGGCATGGTCGGATTACGGTTTCCCCTTTCATGCTTCCGTGGAGAGGGGCAATCTGATGGGCTGTCAGTTCCACCCGGAGAAAAGCGGGGATGCAGGCCTTCAGATTCTTAGAAACTTTATTGAGCTTACATAAGGAGGTGCGCCATGCTGACAAAACGGATTATACCCTGCCTGGATGTCCATAACGGAAGAGTTGTAAAAGGAGTTAATTTTGTTAACTTAAAAGATGCGGGAGATCCAGTGGAGATTGCCGCTGCTTATGACAAAGCCGGCGCCGATGAGCTGGTATTCCTGGATATAACAGCGTCCTCTGATAACAGAAATACTGTGGTGGATATGGTCCGCCGGGTTGCCGAGACCGTATTTATCCCGTTTACCGTTGGCGGAGGAATCCGTACGGTAGAAGATTTCAGAATGCTCCTTCGGGAAGGAGCGGATAAGATTTCCATTAATTCCTCCGCGATTAATACCCCTGACCTGATTTCCAGGGCAGCGGATAAATTCGGCCGCCAGTGTGTGGTGGTGGCTATTGATGCCAGAAGACGGGCCGATGGAAGAGGATGGAATGTGTTTAAAAACGGAGGACGTATTGATACGGGGCTGGATGCCGTGGAATGGGCCATGAAAGCGGATCAGCTGGGAGCCGGCGAGATTCTTCTTACCAGCATGGACTGTGACGGTACCAAGGCAGGGTATGACGACGAACTAAATGCTGTGATCGCAGATCAGGTATCCATTCCTGTGATTGCCTCAGGAGGAGCGGGCTCTATGGAGCATTTCTATCACGCCCTGACAGCAGGAAAGGCGGATGCAGCCCTGGCTGCGTCTCTGTTCCATTATAAAGAGATGGAGATTATGGACTTAAAGAGATATCTGTCAGACCGGGGAATTCCTGTCCGCCTGCCTCAAAAGACAAAAAAGGAGACTTAAAACCAATGAGCGCCATTGCGAATGACTGGCTGGAACCTCTCAGCGGGGAATTTAAAAAGCCTTATTACAGAAAGTTATATGAGACAGTGAAGCATGAATACGAGACCAGACGGGTGTTTCCTGACCCGGATGATATATTCAACGCCTTTCAGTTCACCCCCTTGTCCAAGGTAAAGGTGGTAATTCTGGGACAGGATCCTTATCACAATTACGGTCAGGCTCATGGACTCTGTTTCTCAGTAAAGCCGGACGTGGATATTCCGCCGTCTTTGGTGAATATTTATCAGGAGCTTCACGATGATCTGGGATGCGAGATTCCAAATAACGGATATTTGAAGAAATGGGCAGATCAAGGGGTAATGCTGTTAAATACAGTGCTTACTGTGAGGGCCCATGCGGCTAATTCTCACCAGGGCATTGGCTGGGAGCAGTTTACTGACGCAGCCATTGGGATTCTTAATGAACAGGACCGGCCCATGGTATTTCTTCTTTGGGGAAGACCGGCCCAGAGTAAGAAGGCCATGCTGAACAATCCCAAACATTTAATTTTGGAAGCGCCTCATCCCAGCCCCTTGTCTGCGTTTCGGGGATTTTTCGGATGCAGGCATTTCAGTAAGACCAATGAGTTCCTGAAGGCTCATGGATTAGAGCCCATTGACTGGCAGATTGACAATGTATAAAGGGAAAGGAAAAAAATGAGTATAGTAGAAATTTTAAAGGTTATTGTACTTGGAATTGTGGAAGGATTTACTGAGTGGCTTCCCATCAGCAGTACGGGCCACATGATCCTGGTGGAAGAGCTGATTCCCATGAACCAGCCTCAAGAATTCAGAAATATGTTCCTTGTAGTGATTCAGCTGGGAGCGATTCTGGCTGTGGTGGTGATGTATTTTCATAAGCTGAACCCATTTTCCTCCAGGAAAAAGCCTTATCAGAAAAGAGAAACTCTGGTTTTATGGTCTAAAATTATTCTTGCCTGTATTCCGGCGGCAGTAGTTGGACTTCTTGTAGACGATATTCTGGATAAGTATCTGATGAACAGTTATGTGGTAGCTGCCACCCTGATTATTTACGGTATCCTGTTTATTGTCATTGAAAACAGAAACCAGTATCAGAGATTTGAAATTCAGAAAGTCGGGGACATTTCCTATCAGACAGCTCTTTACATCGGATTGTTTCAGCTTCTCAGCCTGATTCCCGGAACATCAAGGTCCGGATCCACTATTTTGGGAGCTATGATTTTGGGCTGCTCCAGAGCTGCTTCCGCGGAATTTTCCTTCTTCCTTGGTATTCCTGTTATGTTCGGAGCCAGCTTTTTGAAGATCGTAAAATTCGGCTTTCATTTTACTGCGCCCCAGGTATTTTATCTGATTCTGGGTATGGTGGTTGCGTTTTTTGTATCTGTGTATGCGATTAATTTTCTGATGAAATATATTAGAAACCATGATTTTAAGGTTTTTGGATATTACAGAATCATTCTTGGCATTGTTGTTCTTATGTATTTTGGAATTACGGCTCTTATAGGCTAGATTAGACGAAAAAAAGCGGACTGTCCTCTTTCGGCAGTCCGTTTTTCAGTTAATCTCTGCTTGCGCAGGCTAGGGTTCAAATAACTTAGAAATCTTTCCTTCAGCGGCTTTTTCATCAGAGCCGTCAAAAAAGAATACTAATGTTCTGTTTTTGGTAACTAAGCCTTTCTTCATCTCGTCATAGTCTTTGACATTGACTTTGGCCTGGTCGTTCTTAATGTAAATGTCACAGTCAAAGGAATTCGCTGCGGTAATTAAAACAGCGATCGGAATAGGAGTGTAACGCTGCAGGATATCGACTTTAGTGGTTCTCATGGCCATACCTCCTTTACTGGGTGGCCGGAAATACCGGTTTGACCTGAAAAAAACAATTGGAAACTTAAGAAAACTTTAACAGTCAAAATATAGTCGATGTTCACAGTTTTATTCTAGCATAAATGTTCCTTTAGTACAATAAATAAGTAAGAAAAAAAGAGAAAAAAGATAAAAAAACTATAAAAATTAACAAAAACGTAATTTGTTTTTTGAATATTTTTCCAAATATTATTGGCGCAGCTTATGAGAGACTTGAGTGTTACAGGGAAGGCAGCGGAAAAGAAATACTCCCCCGGAGTCTGCAGAAGACTGGCAGGGGAGTAATGAAAAATTCATAATTATACATTTTCTGCGATATCGTAAATCAGGCGCTCAGAATCAGCCCAGCCAAGGCAGGGATCCGTGATGGATTTGCCGTAGCAGTGCTCTCCAACCTTCTGATTGCCAGGTTCAATATAACTTTCAATCATTAAACCTTTCACAAGAGAGTGAATTTCAGAAGAATGACGGCGGCTGTGAAGAACTTCCTTACAGATACGAATTTGTTCCATATAAATTTTATTGGAGTTGGAATGGTTGGCATCTACGACGCAGGCTGGATTCTGCAGGTTTCGCTTCATGTAAAGCTCATAAAGGCGGATCAGATCCTCGTAATGGTAGTTGGGGATGGACTGTCCGTGTTTGTTGACCGCCCCCCGCAGGATGGTGTGAGTCAGAGGATTGCCGGCGCTTTTTACCTCCCAGCCGCGATAAGTAAAATCATGTCCCTGCTGAGCCGCCACTACGGAGTTGAGCATAACGGAAAGATCACCGCTGGTAGGATTTTTCATTCCAACGGCGCCGTCGCAGGCGCTGGCTGTCAGACGGTGCTGCTGATTTTCCACAGAACGGGCACCGATGGCAATGTAGGACATAATGTCATCCAAATAGGTTAGGTTTTCAGGATAAAGCATTTCATCTGCCGTGGAAAGGCCTGTTTCCGCAAATACTCTCATGTGCATTTTTCGGATGGCCATAAGTCCTTCATGCATATCAGGCTTTTTTTCCGGATCCGGCTGATGAAGCATGCCTTTATACCCTTCTCCAGTGGTGCGGGGCTTATTGGTATAAACTCTTGGAATAAGGATCAGACGGTCCTTTACTTTTTCCTGGACAGGGATGAGTCTGTTGGCGTAATCGCACACAGCTTCCTCATTATCTGCAGAGCAAGGTCCTATAATTACAAGAAATCGGTTGTCTTTGCCAGTGAGAACGTCGCTGATTTCCTGGTCTCTTTTTTGTTTCAGTTCTTTTAATTCTGCCGGAAGAGGAAAACGCTCTTTGATTTCCTCGGGGGTAGGCAGCATGTTCACGTATTGGAATCCCATAGTTATCCTCCTGAAAATAAAACTTCTTCTGTATATTTATTTGTTGTTGATTATATATCAGAAAAGATGAAATATCCAGACCTGTCTAAAATTTTAGGAAATGTGCTGGAATGGGACTTCCACTTGTGCCGGTTCATAGTGTATAATGAAAAGCAGACGGCAGAGGTCTGATTTGATTTTAAACGTATGGACAAATCTGAGAATAAGCTGAAAAGAGCAGGGAAAGAAAACCGGGAGGATGTGGATAATGGAAAGGTATTGGACCTGGAAGGGCAAATATATAGGCGTGCGGCAGAGAGACTATCTTGCGGCCTGTGATGGAACGATTTTGGGAAAATTCTATGGAAGGGAAATCTACAGCCCGGAAGGTGAGTACATAGGAGAGCTGAGAAAAAATGACCGGCTGATACGAAGAGCTGTGAAGAAAGGAATGCGCAGGCCGGGATTCAGCCGGGGCGTCAGAGGAACTGTCAATGAACCCTTAAGGGACTGTCTGCCCTATCCGGATATGGAGGGATTTGAAGAATTTGATCCGGAAGGAAAATGGGGTTGACAAACCGGGGGAAACCGCATATACTGAGGAAGAACTGTATAAAAACGACAACAGCGTAGAGAAGAACAAGTACCATTCTGCAAAAGCACACAGAAAGCAGCCGGATGATGAGAGGCGCGTGGAAAGCAGGCTGGGAATACATCTTTGAGCTTCACACCGAAGGAGGAAATATACGTTTTTTCATCTTGTAGGCTGTGACGGTTTTGGCAGCCGTTATTTTGGTCAGAGTATCGCAGATTTTAAAGCTGGGTACTTAATGAGCCGGCAGGCGTGAGTCTTCCGGGAACAAAGGTGGTAACACGGAGATAGAATCCCGTCCTTTCTGAAGTGAAAGGATGGGGTTTTTTTATTTCACGGAAAATTATTTCCTGTGAAATAGAAAAATTAAATGGGAAAGTCCCTTCTCTAGGTAAGGATTTTTCTTTAAGGATTGAAAGGAGAAAAACGGATGACGGTATACGAAGAGCTGCAGGCCAGAGGCCTGATTGCGCAGGTAACCAATGAAGAAGAGATCAGCAAAATGATTAATGAGGGAAAGGCTGTGTTTTATATTGGCTTTGACCCTACAGCAGACAGCCTTCATGTAGGACATTTTATGGCCCTTTGTTTGATGAAGAGACTGCAGGAAGCTGGAAATAAGCCCATTGCCTTAATTGGCGGCGGTACTGGAATGATCGGAGACCCGTCAGGAAGAACGGATATGCGCCAGATGATGACAGTGGAGACCATTGAGCATAACTGTGAATGCTTTAAAAAGCAGATGAGCCGTTTCATTGATTTTTCAGACGGAAAAGCTCTTATGGTGAACAATGCGGACTGGCTGATGAATTTAAATTATATTGAGCTTTTAAGAGAAGTAGGGCCTCATTTTTCTGTTAACAGAATGCTGACAGCAGAGTGCTACAAGCAGAGAATGGAAAGAGGATTAAGCTTCCTGGAGTTTAATTATATGATTATGCAGAGCTACGATTTCTATGAGCTGTTCCAGCGTTATGGCTGCAACATGCAGTTTGGCGGAGACGATCAGTGGAGCAATATGCTGGGCGGTACAGAGTTAATCCGCCGCAAGCTTGGCAAGGATGCTCATGCTATGACCATTACCCTTCTTCTGAATTCTGAAGGCAAGAAAATGGGTAAAACTCAGTCAGGGGCTGTATGGCTGGATCCTAATAAGACTTCTCCATTTGATTTCTATCAGTACTGGAGAAATGTAGGAGATGCTGATGTATTAAAATGCTTAAGAATGCTTACCTTCCTTCCGCTGGAGCAGATTAATGAGATGGATCATTGGGAGGGAAGCCAGTTAAATCAGGCAAAAGAAATTTTGGCTTATGAACTTACCGCTTTGGTACATGGAAAAGATGAGGCGGAAAAGGCACAAAAAAGCGCCAGAGAGCTGTTTACCGGCGGAAATGCCGCTAATATGCCTACTTGTGAGCTGACAGATGAGGATTTTACAGACGGAGAGATTGATATTCTGGCTATTCTCCAGAAATCCGGACTGGCTCCTTCCCGTTCTGAGGCAAGAAGAAATGTAGAACAGGGCGGAGTGTCTGCGGACGGAGAGGCAATTAAGGATATTAAGACCACTTTTACCAGAACTCAGTTAGAAGGCGAGGGAATCGTGGTTAAGAGAGGCAAAAAGAAGTTTGTTAAAGTAACTGTAAAATAAGACAGGAAGAAAAAGCAGTAATATACAAATAGTCTGGGAAGGGCAGGAAGGAGAAGATTCCTTTGACTGAGAAAAAACTTGATGTATCTATCCATTATACCATGGCAGTATGCGGCGGGATTTTAGGTATTTATGCCATATACAACCGCATGTCTGTCTTTGGTTCAGCGCAGACAGCTAATCTGATAGAGCTTGTGACAGACCTGATAGGAGGCAATGTACCTGAAATGCTGATCCGAGCCGGGGCACTTGCTGTTTACGTGGGTGCCATTGTCCTGGCGGTGTTTTTGGAGAAAACAGTTCGTTTTAATCTGAAATATCTGGCTGTAGTTTTGGAACTGGCCGTTGTGGCTGTTCTGGGATTCCTGCCTGCCCAGATGAATCCGATTGTGGCTTTGTACCCGGTGTTTTTCATTACGGCCTTTCAGTGGAGTATTTTTAAAGGAGCCAAGGGATATGTAAGCTCTACCATTTTTTCCACCAACAATTTAAAACAGACTGTTTCCGCGTTTACTGACTATCTGTTAAGCGGCGGAGAGGAAACAGAAGCAAGAAAAAAGAAGGGGGAAAAAGCCAGATTTTTTGGGGGAACGCTTTTAAGTTTTCACCTGGGAGTGGCGGCAGGATATGTGGCCAGTGTTGCTTTTGGACTGCAAAGCGTATGGCTGTGCATCGTCCCTCTTTCTGCCGGTCTGATTCAGCTTTTCCTTCAGGACAGCCTGGAAGCTGGTGTTGTGGCAGAGAGAAAAGGGGCTTAGGAAAGGAATTCCTGTATAAAAAACAGAATGGAAAAGAGACAAAGCTGCTGAAACCATATAAAGGGGTTTCAGCAGCTTTTGTCTGTCTAACGGTTAATTAGTAAAGGGCTCCGCTGGAATCAGGAGTAAAGGTGCGGGGCTGTGTAAGCATCCGTCCATCGGATTCTAAGTAGTAAGTTTTACCGTCTACGGTAATGAATCCTGTCTGCATCGCTCCTGTTTCGGGATCCAGATAGAACCAATCCTGGCCATCCCAGAACCAGCCCTTCTGAAGCTGTCCGTCGGAATTATAATAGTACCAGATATTATCTGTAAGAACCCAGCCGGTCTGAACAGGGGCGGCGAAGGCCATGATTCTGGAGGCTGCAGTACCATCGCTCTGTGTCCACACAACGCAGGTTCTTCCGGAGGTAAGCTGATCCAGGACTACGATGTTGCGGGTCAGGTAGGGAAAAATCTGGCAGTCTGAGCCGACGGTATAGGTCTTGCCGTTGGTTGCGGTAATGCTTCCTGTTCCGTCTCCATTGAGATTAAGTGTGTCTACAGTAATGTATTCCGGAACCTTATAATCTGCCGGTATATTGGAAAAGATAACCTGAGCGGTTGTAATGGGGGGAAGACTTAAAGTCATCACCGGACTGGTGTATACGTACAGGGTCTGGCCGTTTAAGCTTTCCTGATTCACAGGGTTGCCGGTAACCGCATCAAGTACTTTTGTCTCTTCTGAGATGTTAATAATAATCTGCTGTCCGCTGGCCTCTCCATCCTGACGGGTCATGGTGATTCGGTCTGCAGAATCCTGGGAAGCAGATCCGTAAACCAGGACAGAATCAGGGGCTGTTTCAGCTTTGGCCGGAGTGCTGAAGCTGGTGGCAGCTACTGCTGTCAGACAGAAAAGGGAGAGTATGATCTTTGTGATTTTTTTTGTCATAATAGTTCCTCCATGATCTTAATTGATAACAGCAGCCGGCAGAAAACCAGGATCCTTTGCTTTTCTGGCGGCCTCTGCAATGACGGGGAAAACTTAAAAAAATGTTTTCCTCTTTTTGACACTTTTAGTATAGCATACGAAGATCAGAAGGAAAATAAAGAAAAAATTACGATTTCTTACAATCCTATGCCAGAAAAAATCTGTATTTTTATGCTGAATATTGAATTTATCTGTATTTTTTAGCATAGCATTTTCTATTAGATAAATACTAGTTATTGATGAGAGAAGTTTTCAATTTGTGCCTTCAGGCCTGGGAACAGGGGCTGAAAACAATTTATTTATACAGAGAAAAGACTTGGAAGATTAGCCTTTGAACAGGTGATTCCGGTGTTTGGAAAGCCTTAAATAATAAACATAATAAAGTTATAATTTTGATTGTTTGCTTTGGCCCAGATGGTAAGATAAAATTGTGCAGCTATAAAATGTATAATGTGAAAGGGGAGAGAAATGTGAAACGCAGTTTATGGGGGATTGGAGCAGTCTGCACTGTTATGCTGTCATCGCCGGCTATGGCTGTTGAGGAACCGGTTGTAAGCCAGGTTCCAGCCTGCTACACGGAAGCAGAGGATATGAAGCTGGAGGTAAATGGGACGGAAGTTCCCATTATTGAATTTACGGACATTTACAATCATGCAGGCGTTGCTTTTCAAGAGGCTGCAGAAATTACCATTACGGTAGACGAGCCCATTGAAAGCTATTCCATTAGTCCGCTGGCTTACGGAATTGAGGGGGAGGCAGATGGAAATAAGCTTACCTTTCATCTGGATGAACCAGAGTATCTGTTGATTAAAATTAATGAAGAAAAAGAGCTGGCATTGGCAGCTGATCTGCCGGAAACCGATGTTCCTGATTCCCATGGGGAGGGAATCTATAACATAGGAGAAGAACCGTACAACGGCCTTGGCTCCACTCCGGAGGAACCGACCGATGCCCTTCAAAGAGCCATTGATGATGCCAGTGCGGCCGGCGGAGGAATTGTCTATGTTCCCAACGGGGTATATTACACAAAGAATATAGTGCTGAAGAGCAATATCAGCCTTTATCTTGAGCCGTCGGCTGTTATCAGGGGAACCGGTAACTGGGAAGATTATATTTACCATTTTCACAAGGACAGTCTGAAAATGGATGGAACCTGGTTTATTACCAATGAGCCTGGGGCAGAGAATATTAAAGTATACGGCCGGGGGTGTCTGGATGGGAACGGACATGCTATGAGGGAACAAGGGCATTTGAACAATTTGTTCTTTACTATGCAGTTAAGCGGACTGGAAATTGACGGGGTTACATTTAAAGACAGCGGAGGCTGGATGGTTATGATTAACCGGTCTGACAATGCTGTCATTAAGAATGTGAAATTTTTCAATGAGAATAATCAGGATTATGAAAATGATGCCATAGATATTTGTGAGTCCCAGGAAGTTTTGGTTCAGCATGCCATTGCCATATCAGAAGATGATACCTATTCCACCAAAACATGGGAGAAAGAGACCGATATAGCGGAAAACTGGACAGGAGAGCCAGAAGAATTAAACAACGTTGTTTTTGACGACTGCCTTGGCTGGAGCCGCTGCTGTACATTTAAAGTAGGAGACGGCGCTGTTCAGCCTCAGAAAAATATTACGTTCCAGAATTCTTATTCTTACAAAAGTATGGCGGCATTGAAGCTGACTCCGGCTTATGGTGATTATTACAGGAAAAACAGTTATGTGGAGAATGTTACCTTTGACAATATTGATATTGAAGGGTTCTGGCCAAGAAGCGGAAGCGAAACTATATCCATGTGGCTTCAGCTGGAAATTAAGAATGCCAATATTCCAGTTTACAATACGATAGTAAGAAATATTAATGTGAGGGATTTGGGACCTGCAAAATCCAGACTGCGGGGACAGGGAGATCTGGGAGCTTTTGAGGGAGTTGTTTTAGAGAACATTACAGTCCCAGGTTTGGAACGTCCGGCTTCAACCTTGGAAGAAATGAATATTCTGGATACAACAGACCATTACAAAAATCTTGTCATTCTTCCAGAGCCTCCTGTTGATGATACTCTTGTGCTTTACGATGATTTCAGTACAGGCCTGGACCAGACAAAAGACAGTGAGAATGTGCAGTTTGATAATTTTAAAGGGTACAACGGAGGCGGAATTATTCCAACTGGAGATGGGGCTGCGGTTGTATATGACGCAAAATTGGCAGATCATATTCAGCTGACGGTAAATTCTTATAAAGGGAAGTTCCCGTTTGTTGTGGAGGCTTCTGATGATTCCTGGGGAGAAAGTATGGACTGGCATCCTGTTTCCGTAGCCGTGACAGAAGAGGGAAATTATTCTGCCTACGAGGCCATTAAGGATTGGAACTGGCACAGATATGAAGGAGATCTGGAGGATCAGGTAAAATATGTGAAAATTTCCCTTCCAATACCAGGTGAAAAATTATGGTGGATTTTGCTGGATGATGTGAAGCTTTACAGCGATCAGGCCCTGCCGCCGGAAATCTCTTTCCGCCCAGGTCAGGAAAGCCTTCGTATGAAGTCAGGTACCACAGAAACCCTTTATCCTATAGTGAAAAGAGGAGAAGATGCAGAAATCCGATACACTTCCAGTGACGAAAATGTAGCTTTTGTAGACGAAAATGGAGTTATTAAGGCTTTGGAACAGGGACATGCTGAAATTACAGCGGTCATAGACAAAACTGACGCTGCAGCGGTTATGGAAGTAACTGTGTACGAAGAAATTGAGGAAATTTCCATTTCACAGGAATCTTTGATTCTGGACAAAGGGGATACCTATGCCATGGAAGTGGAAATTTTCCCGGAGGATTCTGCAGAGGAGCTGACGTGGTTTTCCACAGACAGCAGTGTGGTATCCGTAACCAGCGATGGACAGTTAAATGCTCTGAAATACGGTGAGGCCACTATTGTCTGCGAAACAGAAAATCACAGAAGAGTCAGCTGTCAGGTGGAAGTTATTCCAAACAGGGCTGTAAGAATCATTCACGATACCTTCTCTTCCTCTAATTTTTCTGAGGAAAGTGAGGCAGCTGAAATAACGGAAAATTTGGAGTATGACAACTTTAAAGGCGTAACAGACGGCGGAATTAAGAGAAATGATAACCAGCCGGAAGCTTACGTGCTTTATCAGGTTGAGAATCCAAAGTATATTCAGTATCAGTTAAATTACTATACCAAAACATCGGATATTCAGGATCAGCTGGAAGTTTTCCAGTCAGCAGATGGGGAAAACTGGACTCCTGTTGAGATGGAGGCAGTAGATTACATTCCTGATATACATACAGATTGGGATCAGGTAACCATGTTCAGCAAAGAACCAATGGATGAGGGAACCCAATATGTTAGGGTTTCTGTTCCTCAGATTATAGATTTGGGTTCGTCCAATAATAGATACTGGGCGCTGATCATAGAAGACATTCAAATATTTACAGATAAGCTTCCGGCAGAAAGCATTACAGTATTAGGGCCTTCTGTGGTGACAAAGGGAACAACGGCTGTTTATCAGGCGAAGATCCAGCCTGAAAGCGCTGGAGATACAGAAATTGTCTGGTCCGTTACGGATCTGGCGGGAAGAGAAACTTCCTCTGCTGAGATTGACCCTAAGACGGGACACCTGAAGGCTGTGGAAACAGGCCGGATTCTGGTAAAGGCATCGGCGGACGATGGCAGCCAGGTATTTGGAACCCTGGAAGTGGAGATTACAGAAGATCCAATTTTGGCAGAGCAGATTGTCATTGAAGGAAGAACACAACTGGGGTATGGGGACAGAGAGTCTTATTATGCTGTTATTTTCCCTGAAAATGCCGATAATCACCAGGTTTCCTGGGGACTGGAAGATCTAAGCGAAGATGGAATCGCTGTGATTTCGGAAGATGGAGTGGTAGAAACCGGCCATATGTCAGGATCCTTTGTGGTAGTGGCCAGCGCCTCTGACGCAGGACGGGCATCAGGCAGATTAAAGGTAAAAGTGAGTCCTGAAGAAAATCCGTCTGTCCTGGTGAAAGAAATTGAGATTCGCGGTCAGGATACAGTGAAGGTAGGAGAAAAATCCAGATACCGTGCAGCTGCAAGTCCGTCGGATGCTTCCAGAAAAGAGGTTGTATGGTCTGTAGAATCATCAGATGGTCAGGCTTCCATAGACCAGAATGGAGTTTTGACAGGAGAAAAACCTGGTGAAGTAACGATTATAGCTGCTGCAGTAGATGGAAGTGGAGTCACAGCAGAAAAAACGGTAGAAATAGTAAGAAGAAACAGTTCTTCCGGCAGTTCCTCTGGAAACACAGGCGGCGGCGTTTTTTTGAGAAAGGTAAAGAGAATCTATCCGGCTACCGAAGGCAGACCGGAAAACTGGAGGAAAGATGAATTTGGCTGGTGGATGGACTTGGGAGATAATCGTTTTGCCAGAGATGAATGGAAACTGGTAAATGGACTGTGGTACTATTTCAACAGTGACGGATACATGGCAACAGGATGGCTTAGATTAAATGATCAGTGGTATTATTTAAAACCAGACGGAGCTATGGCTGTAGGCTGGATCCAGGATAAAAATCAGTGGTATTACCTGACAGAGTCCGGAGTTATGGCAGTAAATACAGTAACACCAGACGGATATTATGTTGGAGCGGATGGCCGCTGGCAGACGGTTCAATAGAATAAGTGGAGCATATATAGGGCCGGAATCATCCGGCCCTATATATATGCCTATAACTTTTCTATTTCTGAGGGGGGGATGCTGATGCGATATGGGGACTGCGTCAAAAATTATGCTTTTATAGAGTTTTCCTGATTAATTGGTGCTGGAAGTTGCACGTCAGTTCTGTTATGATAAAAGATGGAAAAATTTTGTGACTGAAGGAAGGCAGAGACATTTTAAGAAACAGAAAAAAGGATGATTCTAATGGGGAAGGCCGGAATCCATAGGCGGAGTGTCGGCGGAGAGATTATAACAGAAAGATGACGGGGAGGAGATTACTGTGTGGAATAAAAATGGAGAAAAAGGGAGGGGGATGAATCATGGGCAGGATAAAAAGCAGGCTTTTTCTTAAAATGTTTCGTTCCTATGCCCTGATTATTCTTTTGTGCCTGGTGGCATATTCTGGCGTAATTGTATATGAAACTGCCGCTCTGAAGAGAGAGCAGGCGGAGCAGTTTTACAACATGAGAGCAGAGACGGTGGCCAGCGCTCTGGATGAACAGCTGATGGATGCCCAGAATCTTATTACAAGTGTAAACAGCTCTATTATTGTAAATACCTTGTACAGACAGGCTGTAGGAGAGGACAGTGTGGATCCCTATACGCTCTATCAGACCTTAAATCAGCTGCAGCTGCAGAAGGCACTGTCGGGAAACCTTAATATTAACAGCCTTGTATGGCTCATAGACGGCTATGACAGAGCCTACACCTCAGATGAGGCTGTACGGCTTTCAGAGAACTTTCAGGCTGGAGATAAGGACATGCCAGTTCTTGTAACCTCAAATCTCAATAAACTGGCAAGTACAGACAACAGTTTGGTAGTATTTGAAAAAGAGTTTTTGATTTACGGGGATTTTTATCGGTACCGCGGAGGTTCCCCTCATGGATGGGTCTGTGTTCTGTTTGACCGGCAGAGGCTGGAACGGGCCATGGATGCCGCTGCCGGCAGCGAAAATGGGTGGCAGATTCTTTATGAAGGAGAGGTGGTTCTCCAGGGAGGCGCTCAGGAAGAACAATGGCGGGAATTTCAGGCTGCATCTTCGGCCAACAGAGCTGTCAGCTGCAGGATTTTGGCGGGAGAAGAGAATTTCCATTTATCAGCCCGCTCTTTGGGAACAGTGGCTATTTCCGTCGGCGTGATTGCAAGTCTGGTGTTTTTCCTGCTGGCTTTCTTTTTCTCCAACCGTTTTTATAAACCGATCCATCATATATCCCAGGTTATAGGCAGCGGAGAGGAAAGAGGAGACGGGTTGGAGACCATTGCTGAAGATGTGGAACAGCTGGTAGGAGAACGGGACGGATATATGGAAGAAATCCTGACCATATCGCCTTATGCAAAGGCCGGAGCCATTCACAGTCTTCTGGCTGGAGATTATGACAGGGAGTCGATAAAGAAGCTGCTGAAACGGGAACTGATTTCTATCGAAAAGGCGTTTTTCCTGGTAGCGGTTGTCCATATATTTGTTGACGAAAGCCAAACAGATATGAAGGAAGCCAAGGAGCGCATACAGAGGGCGGCAGAAGAGAAAAGCGGAGAAAAAGCAGGATATTTCTGCTACGAAAAGGATGACGAGTGCCTGTATCTGATTGTTAATACAGATGAGGGAGAACGGTATGAAGACATTGTCTATGAATTTTACCAGGAGCTGTGCCGCAAGATGCCGGATCAGGTGATTCTGACTATGGGAGCAGACCAGCCTGTAGACCAATTGTCTCAGTTAAAGACTGCATGCAGAAACGCCGCTATGGCTTTGGACTGGATTCTGGTAAGCGGACGGGGAAATTTGTATTTCTATGAGGAAGAGGGAAGAAGCAGCGCATATTATTTCCCCAAGGAAGGAACCAAGCAGCTCCATGCCGGATTGAAAGAAGGCAATGTGGAAGGACTTAGGGCGTTTCTTTCAGAGCTTAAAGAGAAAAATTTGAAAGAGTATGATCTGGCCCTTTCTGCGGTCAGGCTGCTGCTTTCCGATCTTTATATGTCTACGGTGAAAGCGGTGCAGATGGTGACCATGGGATTGGGATTGGAGGTTCAGGTGGAACAGCCTCCGGCTTACCTTACCTTTGATGAGGTGGAGGAATATTATATGCGGGTTTATCAGATCGTCACAGAAAAGCTTAAGACAGTGAGGGAAGAAAAAGGACAGGAGGAAGATCAGGACAGAGACAAAAAGATTTTTGAATATGTGGATTCTCAGTATCGGAATCCTGATATTTCTCTGTCTGCCATTGCTCAGGAATTCCATGTGAGCACCAAATATGTGACGGCGCTGTTTAAACGGAGAACGGGAATCACCTATCTTCAGTACGTTCAGGAAAAGAGGGTGGCTTACAGCGCTCATCTTTTGAAGCATACCAGCTGGCCAATGGAAAAGGTGGCAAAGGAGAGCGGATATACCAGCCTTCTTACATTTCGAAGGAATTTTAAGTCCATTATGGATACAAACCCCAGTGATTTCAGGGATCAGCTATAGTTCAAGATTCAAAAAAGGAAGCGGGAAAAGGCTTCCTTTTTTGATGTGTGAAACAAAATGAATCAGGAATAAAATGAAACTATTTTTTTTGCCTGCTTTTTTCTACAATGGGATTATCCGATAGGACAAAACGAAAAAGGAAGGTGAGGGTGCATGACCAAAACGGGAGGTATGGAAGCTAAGAAGATGTCCAAAGAAATGAGAAGGCAGCTTCTGAAAAAGGACATTAAGCGGGACAAATATCTGATTATAATGTTTCTTCCGGTTCTGATCTATTATCTGGTATTCTGCTATTTCCCTATGACAGGACTGTGGATGGCGTTTACGGAGTTTCGATCAGGACAGGGACTTGCTGGATTGTATACGGGAGAGTTTGTAGGACTGAAATGGTTTATTCAGTTTTTTGAATCGCCGTATGCGTGGAGATTAATAAGAAATACGTTTCTGCTCTCCTTTTATTCATTAATATTCGGATTCCCTATTCCCATTCTCTTTGCTTTGTGTATTACACAGATTAAGAATTCAAAGCTTCAGAAAGGAGCACAGGTAATTACATATCTGCCTTATTTTATTTCAACAGTAGTTGTAGCAGGTATGATTTCCAACTTTTTGTCTCCATCCAGCGGCATTATCAATCAGATGATCGAGGCCCTGGGCGGAGAGCCAATTAACTTTTTAGGCGAACCCAAATGGTTCAGAGCCGTATATGTAATATCCGGTTCCTGGCAGACCTTTGGATTTAATTCCATTATATTTGTGGCTGCCATCATGGGAATCGGGCCGGAGCTTTATGAGGCCATGAAAGTGGATGGAGCCAGCAAGCTTCAGACGATCTGGTATTTGGTTCTTCCAAGCATTAAGCCCACGATTGTACTTCTGCTTATTATGTCTCTGGGAAATCTGTTAAATGTAGGCTTTGAGAAAGTTTACCTGCTGTATAATTCCGGTATTTATGAGACCGCTGATGTAATTTCCACTTATGTATACAGACAAGGTATTGAAAACCAGAATTACAGCTACGCTACAGCAGTTGGCTTGTTTAATTCCCTGATTGGATTTGCCATTGTTTTCGCGGCCAATAAGCTGAGCAGAAAACTGACAGATACAGCTATATGGTAGGGCGCAGACTAGGAGGTTGAAGATGGAAACCAAGAAAAGTTTTCTGAAAGAATTTAAAAATGAAAGTATGGGAGACCGCCTGTTTGATATCATTGTAATATTGTTGGTCCTGGAGGCGGTGGTAGTAACCTTGTATCCATTTTTGTATGTGCTCAGCGTGTCCTTAAGTTCCGGTACTGCGGTAAATCAGGGACGGGTTGTACTGTTCCCTGTAGATTTAGACCTGTCTACATACAAGATGGTAATGGATTATAAAGATTTATGGGTGTCTTACGGCAATACTGCAATTTATACGGTGGCGGGAACTGTGTGCAATATGGTCTTTACCTGTCTGGCAGCCTATCCGCTGTCAAGAAAACAGTTTTTCCTGAGAAAGAAAATGAATTTTCTCCTGGCCTTCACCATGTATTTCTCAGGAGGATTAATTCCAACCTATATGGTTGTGACGGGACTTGGTCTTTACAACAGCCGTCTGGCCATGATTCTTCCGGTTCTGATCAGTGCTTACAATGTAATGATCTGCAGATCAGCGTTTGAGGGAATTTCAGAAGAGCTGTTTGAGAACGCAGCTTTGGAGGGAGCCAATGATTTTGTAATCCTTACTAAAATTGCAATCCCCCTTATTAAGCCCACGCTGGCAGTGCTCACCCTTTATTATGCGGTAGCAAGATACAACGATTTCTTTAATGCCCTTTTGTACTTAGGAAAATCTTCTCTTCAGCCTCTTCAGCTGTTCCTGAGAAGAATTCTCCTTATGGCTTCTACGGAGATTATGCAGGCTTCCGGAAGCGCTACGGCGGCAAGCGCGGCGGCTCAGTCTACCGTACAGATTCGATATGTATGTATTGTACTTTCCATGATACCAATTGTTGCCCTGTGTCCGTTTATCCAGAAATATCTGGTTAAGGGAACCATGTTAGGCGCAGTAAAAGGATAAACAAAGAATAACCCAGGAAAATAAAGGAGGAAAAATTTTATGAAAAAGTCAAAGAAACTTGTAAGTCTGATGCTGACAGCAGCAATGGGCGCCTCGCTTCTTACTGGATGCTCCAAAGGAGGAGAAGAAGAGGTTCAGGTAACAGAGGATACTTACAATTATACCGGGCAGGCTCCGATTACAGATCAGGAGGGAGCGACTGTCAGCATACTGGCAAGAAACTCATTCTATTCTACCGTTGATTTGGCCAACGCGCCTATTGTTCAGGAAGTAGAGAAAAGATCCGGTGTCAGCCTGGACTGGACATTTATTTCCCCGGCCAATTACATTGACTCTGTAAGCCCAATGCTGGCTTCTGGTACAGATCTTCCTGATATTGTCCAGCTTCCTGATCTGGATCCCAATATGAACTATATCAAATCCGGATTGTTTACTCCTTTGGATGAGTATATGGACGAAATGCCCAATTTCCAGGCATTCTTAGATGAGAATCCATCTATTAAAGCCAGCCTTACAGCAGAAGACGGACATATTTACTATGTTCCCATTACTGTAGTTACAAACAACTATCAGCCGTGCGCCATGATTAACATGCAGTGGCTTGAGCAGGCGGGACTGGAGGTTCCAACAACTCTGGATGAGCTGGTGGAGGTTCTTCGGGTCTTTAAAGAACAGGATATGAACGGAAACGGCGATCCTAACGATGAAATTCCTATGAGCATAATGGCTGAGCACATTCCTTATATGTTTGGTCCTGCCTTTGGTCTTGACCTTGTCAGCGGTTTCTATGCAGACGACAATGGACAGGTTCACTATGCTTACGGCGAATCCGAGCAGTACAAAGCCTATCTGGAATTCCTCAACGGTCTGTTCCAGGAAGGCCTTCTGGAGGTTGAATTTACCACTCTTACCAGAGATCAGATCACAGAGCGGTGCGCTCAGAACCTGACAGGATTTACATTTGATTTCAGCTGGCAGATGTCACAGCTTTACAGCAGCCAGTATCCGGAGTATGATGGTACAGAAGGAATTATGGTTGGAATTCCGCCTCTTTCCGGTGATGAGGAAGGATATTATCTTGCAAGACAGCCATTTGAGTATGTATTCGGTGTATCAGCTCAGAGTGCTAATCCTGTTCTTGCAGCCCGCTTCCTGGATTATGCTATGAGCCCAGAGTGCCAGGAACTGTATGTATGGGGAATTGAGGGCGAAAGTTATGTAGTTAATGAAGATGGAACAAAGTCCTATACAGAGAAGGCAGCTACAGACAGCATGTGGCTTCAGGAGCTGGGAATCAATCCGGTATGTCTGCCATCTCAGCAGTCTGTTGAAGCAACTGATGTACTGCTTCCAGAGTGGCATGTTCAGGTAGATAAGGAGCTGGAGCAGTATATGAAGAGCACATGGCCATTTGTGTACGCAACAGAAGAAGAGTCCAGCATTATTTCTCAGTATCTGGTTGACTTAACAACCTATGCGGAAGAGATGAATGTGGCATTTATTACAGGAACTACCAGTCTGGATGAATTTGATAATTATCTTAATACACTGGACAGTATGAATCTTCAGGAGCTGCTGACAGTTCGTCAGGCTCAGTATGACAGATATGCTGCTTCACAGTCTGGTACTCAGCAGTAAGAGAAAGAATGATTTCAGGACGCCAAGGTTGAAACATACCTGGCGTCCTCCTTGTGCTTGTGAGAACTGGGAAGAATGGGAAAGGGAAAAAAGCCGGAATACAGACTTTCTATATATAAAAGGAGGATTGAATATGGAGAACCGCACAATAAAGATTAAAAAATTTTATACCTGTCAGGAGCGGATGGAGCTGCTCTTTGACCGGTATGGAAGACAGGATGGGATGAAAGCAGAGACAAAAGAAGAATATGAAAGCTGGAAGAAGTCAATCATCCCTCTTTTGAAATCTCTTCTGGCCCTGAACCGTATGGAAAACTGCAGTTTGGATCCCATTGTGGAGGAACGGGTCGAGGCCGAACCGGGAATTATCAGGGAAAAGGTGATTATTCAGGTGGAGCCCCAGGTTTATATGCCTGTATTTATTCTGATTCCGGAAAAAAAGGAAAGGGAAGGAAGACAAAAATGTGCCCTGGCTCCCTGCGGCCACATGGGAGCAGGAAAATACTCCGTTGCCGGTCTCAGTGAGATCGGAGCTGTGGCGGATCAGATTAACCGGTTCCATTATGATTACGGCCTTCAGCTGGCAAGAAAAGGAATCGTTGCTTTGTGCCCGGATACCAGAGGATTTGGAGAGAGAAGGGAACCGGCTCTGCAGGGAGAGGATGAGGACAGCTTCTGCGGTTCTTCCTGCAATCAGCTGGCCCATATGGCAGAGCCCTTGGGGCTTACTGTAGCGGGAATGTATACCTGGGATCTGATGCGTCTTCTGGATTATGTGGAAGAGAGAGATCAGTGGGATCTGGATGATATTGGATGTGTGGGCTTTTCTGGAGGGGGACTGCAGACATTATGGCTGGCGGCCTTGGACAGCCGGGTGTCCTGGGCAGTGATCAGCGGCTATTTTTATGGATATAAGGATTCTTTGCTGAAGCTTAACGGGAACTGCGGCTGCAATTATGTACCCCATTTGTGGGAGCATGTGGATATGGGAGACATTGGAGCTCTCATAGCTCCCAGACCGTTGGTAATTCAGTCCTGCAGAGGGGATCATCTCAATGGGATAAGAGGGCTGGAAAATGTACTGGAGCAGTTAGACACCGTGAAGAAAGCTTACCGTATTTTCAACGCGGAGGACAAGCTTTACCATGACATACAGGAAGGCGGACACTGCTGGCACGAATCAGCTATAGAAGCTGTCATGAAAGTTCACAAAGACTTATGTTAAAAGCAGGGCAGAGCAAAAAACAAAATTACTAAATACTTCAATGATAAAATGTGGTATACTAACATGGAATACAGAATTAATTGGTTTCAATACAAGGAGGAAGAAAATGTTAGGTATTACACCACAGCAGTGGAAGAAGGAGCTTCCTGAATTTAAGGAAAAGACAGATTTGTTTTATGCGGGTGAAATGAATAAAAAGGATTATAAAGGATTTTCAGGTAAATTCGGAAGCTATGCTCAGAGAAGCGGGGACGCCAGCATGCTTCGTCTGCGCATGCCCGGCGGGCAGGTAACAAAAGAAAAGTTAAAATTTATCGCTGATTCTATTGATAAACATGGAGTGACTATGGCTCATTTGACAACCTGCCAGACCATTCAGCTTCACAATCTGAAGCCGGAGGCTCTCTATGACATTATGGAGGGCGCGTTGGATGCAGGAATCGTCACCATTGGCGGAGGCGGAGATTTTCCAAGAAATGTGATGGTCTCCCCTTTGTCAGGAGTAGAAAAGGGAGAGTACTTTGATGTTTTTCCCTGGGCCAAGGCAGTTGGAGAGTATCTGCTTACCCTGATTAACGACAGGAAAATGCCGAGAAAGCTTAAGGTTGGATTTTCCAACGGACCGGCCAATTTAACCCATGCTACTTTTCGTGATCTGGGGTTCGCGGCCCGGCCTGACAAAACCTTTGACGTGTACAGCGCAGGAGGATTGGGAGCCAATCCTAAAATGGGCCTTAAAGTAGGTGAAAAGGTAAGCCCGGACCAGGTGCTTTATTATGTAAGAGCCATGTGGGAGACTTTTATCACCTATGGAAATTACGAGAACAGAGGAAAAGCCAGAACCAGATATATGCAGGACGCTTTGGGACAGGAAGAATACAAGAAGGCCTTTCAGGAGAAGCTTCAGGGAGTTTATGATTCCGGTGTGGATCTGAAGATTGAGGCAGAGGAAAGGAAATTGGAGAAAACCGGAGACGGGGTGGCTGTAAAGGATAAGAGAGCCGTTGCTCAAAAGCAGGACGGGCTGTATGCGGTTTTCTATCATCCAATTGGCGGAACCCCCCAGATAGGAAAATTCAGACAGCTGTATGAGGCAATTAAGGATGCCAAAGGCGCAGAACTGAGATTATGTCCGGATGAATCTATGTATATTATTAACTTAAACGGAACGGAAGCCAAGAGAGTGCTGGAGGCAACTGATGACGGAGCCAAAACGCTTTTTGAGACCTCAGTGGCCTGTGTGGGAGCCAGCATCTGCCAGGTAGGGGTGAGAGATTCCCAGCATCTTCTTCACATGGCAGTGGAAGCTGTGAGAAAAGCAGGGCTGAAAGAGGAATCCCTTCCTCAGATTCATATTTCCGGCTGTCCGTCATCCTGCGGAACTCATCAGATTGGAGTGATTGGATTCCATGGAGGAGTGAAAGTCATTGACAAGGTTCCAAATCCATCTTTCACCCTTCATCTTTATGGACAGGACAGGCAGGGAGAGGAGCGGTTCGGCACGCAGATGGGAGCAATTCTGGAAAAGGATATTCCGGATTTCCTTGTGGAAGCGGGAAAGGCTGCTGAACATTCCGGCAAATCCTTTCAGGAGTGGAGTCAGGCAAATCCCGGTGCTTTGGAAGAGATTGCAAAGAAATACCTGGTAAAATAACAGGAACAATAATGCGCAGACAAGAAAAGCCGGCACGGTAAAAGAATTCTTTTACCGTGCCGGCTTTTCTTGTCTGGCTGATCCAGAAAGGGCAGCTTTTTATAACCCTAAAGTATGTTCCAGCAGGATTTTAAGGCCCATAAGTATGAGAACAATACCGCCGGCCAGCTCTGCTTTTGATTTGTATTTGGTTCCGAATACATTGCCTGCTTTCACTCCTGCCATAGCCAGGATGAATGTGGTGCATCCGATGAAGGAGATGGCGGGAACGATCTGTACCTGAAGAAAGGCAAAGGTGATGCCTACAGCCAGAGCATCGATGCTGGTAGCTATGGCAAGCATGACCATGTTTTTGGGATCCAGGGAACAGTCTAAGCAGTCATCTTCCTGACTTCTGGATTCCCGGATCATATTGATTCCGATAATGCCTAAGAGAATGAATGCAATCCAGTGATCAACGGCTGTAATAGCGCTCTGGAACTGAGATCCCAGCAGATAGCCGACAAAGGGCATAAGAGCCTGAAATCCGCCGAAATACAATCCCACAATCAAAGCCCCTTTCCAGCTCATCTTTGGCATGGAAAGTCCTTTGCAGACGGCTACGGCGAAGGCATCCATGGACAGGCCCACGGCGATGATAAAAAGTTCCAGTAATGACATGTGAATAAATCCTCCTGTGTATAAGTTTTGCCATATGGAGGAATGGGGAGAAAAGAAAAAGACCTACCTGCGGAAAACGATTTATCGTTCCGCAGATAAGTCTCATCTTATTGCTCTATGCAAACAGCAAAGCCAGACAGAATTCTGTCAGTATGTTGACTTTGCGCATATTCTCACTGACCCTTCAGAATATGCCGACTACTCCCTTATCCCTTAGCCATACTATTTTAAATGATAATCCGCCGCTGTGTCAATAGGTATACTGAAATTAGAAATAAAAATAAAAATAATTTTTTTTGGCTTGCAATGGTACCATGACTGTGCTATGATAAAGCACAAATTCATCAGGCTGACCAACTTTTTAGATTATTTGCTTTAACAGCCTGTAAAATCAGATAACAAAATGGCTGTGAAGGAGACTCTGACCTACGAAACCTGACAGGAAGAGGGCGTCACCGACTGAGAGCGCGCTCATGGGGGACCGGGTTAAGGGAACACTCCGGAGCTGACAGGTGGAAGCGGCCTTATCCTGACTGTGGAAGGAAAACGAGCTGATACACGGCAGAGGGCGTCAGTAGGTACATCTGTCCGTTGCACGCGTTAAGTGTGAGAGTGGGGATCCTGGTTTGTCTGAGACCGGTATCCCAATGCGGGTGGTACCGCGGGAGCTTTTTAGAAAAACCCCGTCCCGGAATATGTAACTGTATTCCGGGGCGGTTTTTTATATCCATTTCCGGAATCGAAACAATTACATTTTGGTAAGGAGTGAAGGATATGGAATTTATCACCGGAGTAAGTGAGAAGAAAACAGTGGAGATCAGCCAGATTCTGGAAGGAGGACTGGTGGGAACAAGAATCTGTGTCAGCGGAGCCATTCACAGAGTCCGCCCCATGGGAGAAGTGATCTTTGTGATTCTCAGAAAAGCTGAGGGACTTTTGCAGTGTGTATGGGAAGATGGCGTATCCCCTGAAGAAAAGCCGGATTTTAAAGGCGAAGAGACGGTTGCGGTTACTGGAGTTCTCAGAGCGGAGGAGAGAGCACCTATGGGAGTGGAGCTGCTGATTGAGGAGATCAAAGTGCTGTCTCGGCCTGCCAAGCCCCTGCCTTTTGGCATCAGCAAGAAAAAGGTAAGCGCCTCTCTGGAGACCAAGCTTTCTTTAAGACCAATATCCTTAAGAAATCCGGGGGAGCGGGCAAAGTTCAGAATTCAGGAAGGAATTGTCAGAGGTTTTCGGGATTATCTTCATTCAAAAGGGTTCACGGAGATTCACACGCCTAAGATTGTGGCAAGAGGAGCGGAGGGCGGCTCCAATGTATTTAAAATGGACTATTTTGGAAAGAAAGCGGAGCTGGCTCAAAGTCCCCAGTTTTACAAACAGACTATGGTAGGAGTTTTTGACCGGGTATTTGAGGTGGCGCCCGTATTCCGGGCGGAAAAGCACAACACCGTGCGCCATTTAAATGAGTATATCAGTATGGACTTTGAAATGGGGTATATTGAAAGCTTTTATGATATTATGGATATGGAAACCGGAATGCTTCAATATGTGATGGAGCTTTTGGGAAAAGAGTATGGAAGGGAACTCTCCCTTCTGGGAGCAGAGCTTCCGGCTGCGGATAAGATTCCCGCGGTTACGTTTCAGGAAGCCAAAAAGCTGGTGTCTGAGAAATATGACAGAGCCATAAGAAGTCCTTATGATCTGGAACCGGAGGAGGAAGCTCTGATAGGAAGATATTTTAAGGAAGAATATGGAAGCGATTTTGTATTTGTCACCCATTATCCTTCCAGAAAACGGCCTTTCTACGCCATGGATGATCCGGCGGATCCTAAATATACCTTAAGCTTTGATCTGCTGTTTCGGGGACTGGAAATCACCACGGGAGGCCAGCGCATTCACCAGTACGGACAGATTGTGAAAAAAATGGAGGAAAGAGGAATGGAACCGGAGGAGCTGCAGTCCTATCTTATGATTTTCCGGTATGGAATGCCTCCTCACGGCGGTCTTGGAATTGGTTTGGAGCGGCTGACCATGAAGCTGCTGGGAGAGCAGAATGTAAGAGAAACATCTCTGTTTCCAAGAGATGTGACAAGGCTGGAACCTTAAGACAGAAGGTTTGAAAATAGAAAAATCGGGAAGGAGAGGCATATGGCACAGAAAATAACAGATGAAATCATAGAATATGTGGGAATTTTGGCCCAGTTAGAAATTCAGGGGCAGGAAAAAGAGCAGATCAGAAAAGATATGGAGCAGATTCTGGATTATGTGGATCGGTTAAACCAGCTGGATACAGAGGGCATAGAACCAATGTCCCATGTATTTCCTGTAACCAATGTTTTCCGGGAGGATAAGGTGGAAAACAAAGACCAGAGAGACCATATGCTGGCCAATGCTCCTGCATCCAAGGACGGAGCCTTCCAGGTGCCCAGGACCATAGAATAGGAGGAAATGAGACGATGAGACCAGAAGAATTGCTTTCTATGACAGCTCTGGAGCTGGGGAAAAAGATTCAGGCAGGAGAGGTTACTGCCGTGGAAGCAGCTCAGGCGGCGCTGGATCACATGGACAAAGTAGACGGAACCATTGGCGCGTTTGTGTATACAGACAGGGAAAAAACCTTGGACCAGGCTGTGAAAGTACAAAAGGACATTGAGAGAGGAACCCTTACAGGTCCCTTTGCAGGGGTTCCCTACGGAGTTAAGGATAATATCTGTACCAGGGGAATGCGAACCACCTGCTGTTCTAAAATTCTGGATGGCTTTGTGCCTCCTTACTCCGCCGAGGCAGAAGAACGGATGAGAAAGGCAGGGGCTGTACTTTTGGGAAAAACCAATATGGATGAATTTGCCATGGGAAGTACCACAGAGACCTCCTGCTATGGACCGGCTAAAAATCCCTGGAATCCGGATCATGTGCCGGGAGGCTCCTCCGGAGGTTCCTGTGGAGCAGTGGCAGCGGGAGAGGCATTTTTTGCTTTGGGATCCGATACCGGCGGTTCCATACGCCAGCCTGCTTCCTTCTGTGGAGTGACAGGATTAAAGCCCACCTACGGAACTGTTTCCAGATACGGCCTGATCGCCTATGGCTCTTCCCTGGATCAGATCGGCCCCATTGCCAGAGATGTATCTGACTGTGCGGCTCTTCTGGGGCTTCTGGCAGGAAGAGATCCGAAGGATGCCACCTCCATTGATCGGGAAGACAAAGAGTTCACCTCCTGCCTTACAGGAGATGTTAAGGGGATGCGCATAGGGATTCCTTCGGATTATCTGGGGGAGGGACTGGACAGTGAGATCAGAGACCGGATTTTCCAGGCAGCCGACGCGCTGAGAGACAGAGGAGCTGTGGTAGAGGAATTCTCTCTTGGAATGGTGGAATACGCGGTTCCTTCCTATTATATTATCGCCTCAGCGGAGGCAAGCTCTAATTTATCCAGATTTGATGGAGTAAAATACGGATACCGGACAAAGGAATATGAGGGGATCCATGAGATGTACAAAAAGACCAGATCGGAAGGATTTGGAACAGAGGTAAAAAGGAGAATTATGCTGGGGACCTTCGCCTTAAGCTCTGGATATTACGATGCCTACTATCTGAAAGCTTTAAAAGTGAAAGCTATGATTAAGGAAGCCTTTGACAGGGCCTTTCAGTCCTGGGATGTAATTTTAGGCCCTGTGGCCCCAACTACGGCTCCCCGGATTGGGGAAAGTCTGAAAGATCCCCTGAAAATGTATCTGGGGGATATTTATACCGTATCTGTAAATCTGGCAGGGCTTCCTGCGCTCTCTGTTCCATGGGGCAGGGATCATAAAGGACTGCCTATTGGGGTTCAGTTCATTGGAAACTGTTTCCAAGAAAAGGCTGTACTGCAGGCTGGGTTTGCTCTGGAAAAGGCGGCAGGCGATCCGGCAAAACCGGCAGGAATCCAGAAGGAGGAAGCATAGATGAAACGAGAATACGAAACCGTCATTGGTTTGGAAGTCCATGTGGAGCTGGCAACCAAAACCAAGATTTTCTGCTCCTGCTCCACACAGTTTGGAGGAGCTCCAAACACTCATACCTGTCCGGTGTGCACCGGTATGCCGGGATCTCTTCCTGTTCTTAATAAGCAGGTGGTAGAATATGCCCTGGCTGTGGGGCTGGCAGCAAATTGTCAGATCAACCAGTACTGTAAATTTGACCGGAAAAATTATTTTTATCCGGATAACCCTCAGAATTATCAGATTTCTCAGCTGTATCTGCCTATCTGCCATGACGGCTGGGTGGAAATTGAAACAGGGGAAGGAAAGAAAAAAATAGGAATTCACGAGATCCATATGGAGGAGGATGCGGGAAAACTGGTTCACGATGAGTGGGAGGAATGTTCCTTTGTGGACTACAATCGAAGCGGAGTGCCTCTTATTGAGATTGTTTCTGAGCCGGATATGAGAAATGCCCAGGAGGTAATTGCTTATCTGGAAAAGCTGAGACTGATGATTCAGTATTTGGGAGCCTCTGACTGTAAACTTCAGGAAGGTTCTATGAGAGCAGATGTAAATCTATCTGTGAGGGAGAAGGGAAGTTCCTCCTTTGGAACCAGAACAGAGATGAAAAACTTAAATTCCTTTAAGGCCATTGCCAGAGCCATAGAGGGAGAGCGGCAGCGGCAGATTGATCTTTTAGAGGAAGGAAAGCAGGTGATCCAGGAGACCAGAAGATGGGATGACAATAAAGAGACCTCAAAAGCCATGCGCTCCAAAGAAGATGCCAAAGATTACCGGTATTTTCCCGATCCCGATCTTCCTCCTGTTTCCATAAGCGATCAGTGGATTGAGAACGTGAAGGCACGCCAGCCGGAGATGAAGGAGGAGAAAATGGAGCGGTATCAGAGAGAATACCAGCTTTCCTCTTATGACGCAGATCTTCTCACCAATTCCAAACATATGGCAGATCTGTTTGAAGAGACGGCAGCTCTTACAAAAAAGCCCAAGGAAGCGGCCAACTGGCTGATGGTTGAGGGCATGCGTCTTTTGAAGGAATACAGTATGGAACCGGAGAAAATTACATTTTCTGCGGAAAATCTTGCAAAATTAATTATTTTGGTGGATAATGGTACTGTTACACGCACAGTGGCAAAGGAGGTCTTTGAGAAAATCTTCTCAGAAAACATAGATCCTCAGGTCTATGTGGAGGAAAAGGGACTGACAAGTGTCAATGACGAGGAAGCGCTTTTTGGAGAAATCCAGAAGGTGGTGAATGAAAATCCTCAGTCAGTAAAGGATTATCTGGGCGGCAAAGAAAAGGCTATGGGATTTCTGGTGGGACAGACTATGAGAGCTATGAAGGGAAAAGCAGACCCGGCTGCCGTAAACAGAATCCTGAAGGAGATTTTAAGCGGAGTCAAGGAAATTGTATGAGGAGGAAGAACAACAAATATGAAGCCATATGTTGAGATGACAAAAGAGGAACTGCAGGAGGAAAGAAAGAAACTGTCCGCTCTGTATAAAGAGTATCAGGGCAAAGAGCTGAAGCTGGATATGTCCAGAGGCAAGCCAAGCACAGAGCAGCTGGATCTGTCTATGGGAATGATGGACGTGCTCAGCAGCAGCGATGACCTGACCTGTGAGGATGGCACAGACTGCCGTAACTACGGTGTGCTGGATGGAATCAAGGAAGCCAAGGAACTGCTGGCAGATATGATGGAGGTAGCTCCCAATGCCATTATTATTTACGGCAACTCCAGTCTGAACGTTATGTACGATACGGTTTCCCGTTCCATGACCCATGGCGTTATGGGCAGTACTCCCTGGTGCAAGCTGGATAAGGTAAAATTCCTCTGCCCAGTTCCAGGATACGACAGACATTTTGCCATCACAGAGTACTTTGGCATTGAAATGATCAACGTCCCCATGACTCCGGAAGGACCGGACATGGATATGGTAGAGGAGCTGGTGGCCAATGACGATTCCATTAAGGGAATCTGGTGCGTGCCCAAGTATTCTAATCCTCAGGGAATTTCCTATTCGGATGAAACGGTTCGCCGTTTTGCCCGCCTGAAACCGGCTGCTGCTGATTTCCGAATTTACTGGGATAATGCTTACACCATTCATCATCTCTATGACCACGATCAGGATCACCTGATTGAGATTCTTGCAGAGTGTAAGAGAGCCGGCAATCCGGATATGGTATATAAGTTCGCGTCCACATCCAAGGTAAGCTTCCCCGGATCCGGAATCGCTGCCATTGCAGCCAGCCAGAACAACCTGGAAGACATTAAAAAGCAGCTGAAGATTCAGACCATTGGCCACGACAAGGTAAATCAGCTTCGTCATGTGAGATTCTTCGGAGATATTCACGGTATGGTAGAGCATATGAGAAAGCATGCTGATATTATGCGTCCTAAGTTTGAGGCAGTCATTGAGATTCTGGAAAATGAACTGGGAGGACTGGGAGTTGGAACCTGGACAACTCCAAAGGGCGGATATTTTATTTCCTTTGATTCCCTTGACGGCTGCGCAAAGGCTATAGTGGCCAGATGCAAGAAGGCCGGATTGATTATGACGGGAGCAGGCGCAACTTATCCATACGGCAGGGATCCTCATGACAGCAATATCCGTATTGCTCCTTCCTATCCAACTTTGGAAGACCTGAGAATGGCTATGGAGCTGTTTGCTCTGTGCGTAAAGATCGTGAGCATTGATAAAATGTTAAGTGAAATGTAATTAGAATATTGGAAAGAGGCCGTACAGCCCAAAGTCCCAGAATGGGCATTTGGCTGTACGGTCTCTTTTTGTAAACTGGAAGGGGAAAATGAGAATCCATTAAAAAAAGTTCAATTTTATCAACGGAATTTGTTGAACTTATTTCTTCTGCTCATTTCTTCTTGAAAAAGTTCAAATAAAGTATTATAATGGGAAAAGAGCAAAATATTAAAATTGAACTTTTGCAAAAAATACGAAACAAAATTGAACTTTTAAAGGGTTAAATGGAAGTTTGGAGGCGGAAAGATGGGCAGTGAAACATTTGCAGACCGATTGAAGCTTGCCATGGAACTCCGGAACATGAAGCAGGTGGATTTGATCCAGGCAGCAGCCGACCAGGGGATCAGGCTGGGAAAAAGCCATGTGAGTCAATATGTCAATGGAAAGACCATTCCCCGGGCAGATATTCTTAAAGGCCTGGCTAAAGCCCTTCAGGTAGATGGGGAGTGGCTGGAAAGCGGGGAAGCAGAGGAAGAGGGGCAGATAAGGGAAAATGGTATTTCAGGAGGAAGAAAAATGAGAGAATTTAAGAAATCAGCGAAGCTTGATAATGTTTTATATGACGTAAGAGGGCCGGTTGTGGAGAAAGCTGCCCGAATGGAAGAGGAAGGAACACATATTCTTAAATTAAACATTGGCAATCCTGCCCCCTTTGGTTTCCGCGCGCCGGATGAGGTGATTTACGACATGCGCCGCCAGCTGACAGAGTGCGAAGGCTATTCTCCTGCAAAAGGACTGTTTTCCGCCAGAAAGGCCATTATGCAGTATGCTCAGCTGAAACATATCCCAAATGTGTCTATGGAGGACATTTATACGGGAAACGGAGTCAGCGAGCTGATTAATTTAAGTATGTCCGCTCTTTTGGACGATGGAGATGAGATTCTCATTCCTTCCCCTGATTATCCTCTTTGGACTGCCTGCGCTACTTTGGCAGGAGGTAAGGTGGTTCACTATATTTGTGATGAGCAAAGCGAGTGGTACCCGGATATGGAGGATATTAAAAGCAAGATCACAGACAGAACCAAGGCAATTGTTATTATCAATCCAAATAACCCTACAGGAGCATTGTATCCCAGAGAGGTTCTCCAGCAGATCGTGGACATAGCCAGAGAACATCAGCTGATTATTTTTTCGGATGAAATCTATGACCGGCTGGTTATGGATGGGGAAGAGCATATTTCTATCGCTTCTCTTGCCCCGGATGTATTCTGCGTAACTTACAGCGGTCTGTCTAAATCCCACATGATTGCCGGATTTCGAGTCGGCTGGATGATTCTCAGCGGCAAAAAGGAAGCGGCCAGGGATTATATCGAGGGAATTAAAATGCTGTCCAACATGAGGCTTTGCTCTAATGTGCCGGCTCAGTCTGTGGTGCAGACAGCTCTGGGAGGATATCAAAGTGTAAATAACTATATTCAGCCAGGGGGAAGGGTTTATGAGCAGAGAGATTTTATTTACAAGACATTGATTGAAATTCCAGGTGTAACAGCAGTTAAGCCAAAAGCAGGATTTTACATTTTCCCAAAGCTGGATGAAAAGAGATTCCGTATTACAGATGATGAGAAGTTTGCCCTGGATCTGCTTCGGGATAAGAAGATTCTTGTGGTTCACGGCGGCGGTTTTAACTGGCAGAAACCGGATCACTTCCGTATTGTGTATCTTCCAAGAATCGAGATCCTGAAGGAGGCATCAGAGAAGCTGGCCGATTTTTTAAGCTATTATCATCAATAAAATTGCTGGAAAAATCTTCTGTCTGCTGTGCCTTGACACACAAATAGGCTTATGATAGAATGAAGCCTGCAAATAAATTGAATTTCAGCATGTGAGTATTTGTCATCGGATGGATACTTTGAAAGGTGCTTAAATACATTCCGTAGATCGTTGAAGGAATGTATTTAGGCACCTTTTTTGTTTCCTGCTACTACGGCTCACAGCTGATTCAGCAGGCAGGAGGTAAATATGAAATTTGAAAAAGGCGATTTTTGGAAATATATTTCCCTCAGTGTTCTTGGAATGATTGGTTCGTCCGGAACCATTTTTGCAGATACCTACTTCGTCTCCAGCCGCTTGGGAACCAATGGACTGGCTTCCCTGAATCTGGTTATTTCCGTCTTTGGCCTGATTAATGGAATAGGCATGATGATGGGAATTGGAGGGGCCGCCCGCTACGCTGTCTGGAAAGCCCAGGGACAGGATGAAAAAGCCAATGAGAGCTTTACGCTGGCTTTTTTGGGCGCGGCAGGAGCAGGGGTTGTCTTTTTCCTGGCCGGTTTATTTTTTCCTGAGGCCATTGCCCGAAAATTAGGAGCGGATTCGGATATTCTTCCTATGTGCAGCCTATATCTGAAAACAATTTTATGTTTCGCTCCCTTTTTTCTATTCAACCATCTTTTTATGGCATTTATCCGAAATGACGGGAATCCAAAATTATCCATGTGCGCCATGGCGGCCGGAAGTCTGGCTAATATTATTTTGGACTATTTGTTTTTGTATCCGTGGAATCTGGGAATTTTTGCAGCTGCTTTGGCAACCGGATTATCCCCTGTTATTGGCCTTGGAATTTCCGCCATTCATCTGGCAGCAGGGAAAAACCAGTTTCATTTCACCGGAAGCAATGGAAAGCTTTTGGAACTGAGAAAAGTCATGGCCCTTGGTTTATCAGCGTTTGTCAACGAATTTTCTTCAAGCGTTGTACTGGTTGTATTTAACCTGTTGATTTTGAAAACAGCTGGAAATCTGGGTGTCGCCGCCTATGGGATTGTAGCTAACCTGGCCTTAGTGATTTCAGCTGTTTTTACAGGGATTTCTCAGGGAATTCAGCCTTTGCTGAGCCGGGCCTATGGAAAGAAGGACATGGAACAGATTGGAGACCTGTACAGAAAAGGAACAAAAACGGCATTTCTAGTGGGAGTGGCTGTAATAGGAGCAGTAAACGTATTTGCCCCTGTACTGGTATCCTGGTTTAATGGAGAAAAGAATGAAGTGCTGCAGATCATGGCCCAGAAAGGTCTGCGGCTGTATTTTACCGGATTTTTGTTCGTTGGATATAACTTTGTGACCGCTTCTCTGCTGAGCGCGACAGAGAAGACGGCCTTTGCCTTTGTGATTTCTTTTTTCCGGGGGTGTATGGGAATTATAATCATGGCATGGTTGTTTTCCGCTATCTTCGGCGCAGATGGAATATGGATTTCCTTTCCCTTTGTGGAAGGGACTGCCGTATTGTTTACAAAAATGGCTGGCAGAAGCCATATACCATCTGAGAAGAGGGGAGGTAAACGGTCCCGCCGTTTATTGCCGGGAGGCATCCCAGGAAAGCAGCTGCTTCTTCCGAAGTCCATAGTACAAAAGTCCGGCAGCGTCTGCCAAAAACCAGCCGATGGGTACAGACCACCAGATTCCGGCTACACCTACAGCAGGGATGGCAGAGAGGGCATAGGCTAATAATACCCGGGTTCCCAGAGAAATTACAGTAAGGATTACAGACATTCCTGGTTTTCCCAATGCCCGGTAAAGACCGTAAAGAAGAAACAGGCAGCCGATGCCGCAGTAAAAGGAGCCTTCTATACGAAGGTATCGGATTCCCTCGTTAATAATGGCAGTTTCCGATTCATGGATAAACAGGAGCATCAGAGGCCGGGCGAAAAGCTGGACGGCCGCGGATATAATAATGCAGAAAATCAAGGCGGCAGCCACAGCCCCTTTCAGACCGGAGCGGATGCGTTCTTTTTCCCGGGCACCATAGTTTTGGGCAATGAAAGTGGAAAAAGCGTTGCCAAAGTCCTGTACAGGCATATAGGCAAAGGAATCTATTTTTACGGCTGCGGCAAAAGCAGCCATAACGGCAGGACCGAAGCTGTTCACCAATCCCTGAACCATAAGAATTCCCAGATTCATCACAGACTGCTGAATACAGGTGAGAATAGAAAAGCCTGCGATCTCCCGTACGCAGGAGAATTGGATGTTCCAGTGCCTTTTTTCTACCCGCAGCTGGGGAACGCGAAACCAGGTGTATAAGGCGATGCCAATGCCGGATATGTACTGGGAAATAACCGTAGCTTCCGCCGCTCCCCCAACGCCACGGTTAAGCCCAACTACAAACCACAGATCCAAAAGGATGTTCAGTACAGCAGATACTGCCAGAAATGCCAGAGGGGCGGCCGAGTTTCCAACAGCCCGCAGAAGAGAGGCAAAGTAGTTGTAAAGAAAGGTTGCCGCGATTCCGAAGAAAATCACAGTAAGATATTCCTTCATCAGAGGCCATACCTGGTCCGGCACCTGAAGGAAATACCGAAGAGGATTGGTGAGGGCAAAGGAAAGAACATTGAGAATCAGGGCCAGAGCGGCAATGAGAACAAAGGAAGCGCAGATTCCCTTTTTCAGCCCTTCCACATCCCTCTGTCCAAAACGGATAGAGAATACGGCTCCGCTTCCCATGCACAGTCCCAGCAGGATGGAAGTGATAAATGTCATTAAGGTAAAGGAAGAGCCTACAGCTGCCAGGGCGTCGGAGCCTAAGAACTGTCCTACAATTAGGGTATCCGCTACATTGTAGCACTGCTGCAAAAGATTTCCTAAAATCATGGGCACGGCAAAACGGAGCATGGACAGCATTACCGGGCCACGGGTTAAATCCCCTTTCATATACTCACACACTTTCTATTTGAAATATAAAACTTACATTATGTAAGAATTATACGAGATAGATAAGGTTTCGTCAATGATGTAATTCCATTTTGAGAGATGCGGATTGCATTTCGGGGAGAAGATAAGTATAATGGAAAAAATTGGATTATACCACTGTTTAGAAAGGAAGAAGAACCATGTTTCTGGAAGGACTGGATGAGCTGGATCAGAAGATTGTGCGTCTGCTTATTGAAAATGCCAGGATGTCTTATTCGGATATCAGCCATGAAGTTGGAATTTCCCGTGTGGCGGTGAAGGCCAGAATACAGGCCCTGGAACAAAGGGGAATTATTGAAGAATATACAACCATTATTAACCCGCAGAAAATCAGCGGGGCAGTATCCTGCTATTTTGAAATAGAAGCCGCGCCGGAGGAGTTGGGTCAGGTAATTGACATACTGAAAAGCAATGAAACCATCACCCAAATCTATCGGGTGACTGGCAGGAATAAACTTCATGTTCACGCAGTGGCATCCTCGGGAGATGAGATGGAGAAACTGATGGAAAAAACCATAGATACCCTTCCGGGGGTGGTAAGCTGCAGCTGCAACATAATCCTGTCACGGATTAAGGATATTAAGGGACTGAGGTTATAAAACGCTCTTTGACAGAACAAAGGAAGGCAGGGCTAAAAGCCATGTCTTCCTTTTTCTGTCCGGCAGAAATATTACTGCAGTCTCTTCGCAATGGCTTTAATGAAGTCTTCGCTGTTAAGTACAACAGGATTTGGATTGGTGGTGATTAAAGCCAGATCTTTGGTCATTTCTCCGGATTCTATGGTGTCAATGGTAGCTTTCTCCAATCGGTCGGCAAAGGCCTGGAGTTCCTTGTTGCCGTCTAATTCTCCTCTCTTGCGGAGCGCTCCCGTCCATGCGAAGATGGTTGCTACAGAGTTGGTGGAGGTTTCCTCGCCTTTTAAGTGCTTGTAGTAATGGCGCTGTACAGTTCCGTGAGCCGCTTCATATTCGTAATCACCGTCGGGGGACACCAGAACGGAGGTCATCATAGCCAGTGAGCCGAAGGCGGAGGATACCATATCGCTCATGACATCACCGTCGTAATTTTTGCAGGCCCAGATGTAGCCGCCCTCAGACTTCATAACACGGGCAACAGCGTCATCAATAAGGGTATAGAAGTATGTAATGCCAGCTTTGCTGAATTTTTCCTCATACTCCTTTTCAAAGATTTCCTGGAAAATATCTTTGAAGGTGTGATCGTATTTCTTGGAGATGGTATCTTTGGTGGCAAACCACAGATCCTGCTTCGTATCCAAGGCGTAATTAAAACAGCTTCTGGCAAAGCTTTCAATGGATTTGTTTATGTTATGCATACCCTGAACAATGCCCGGGCCGTCGAAGGCGTGAACCAGTTCCCGGGTCTCGCTTCCATCTTCTGCTGTGTATACCAGCTCTACTTTTCCTGCTCCGGGGATTTTCATTTCGCTGCCTTTGTACACATCACCGTAAGCATGTCTTGCGATAGTAATAGGCTTTTTCCAGTTCTTTACACATGGTTCAATGCCCTTCACCACAATGGGAGCACGAAAAACGGTTCCGTCCAGAATGGCGCGGATGGTTCCGTTAGGGCTTTTCCACATTTCCTTCAGATTATATTCTTTTACACGGGCCGCATTTGGAGTAATGGTAGCGCATTTTACAGCTACTTTATACTTCTTGGCAGCGTTTGCGGAATCGATGGTTACCTGATCGTTGGTCTGATCCCGGTACTCAAGGCCTAAATCATAATATTCAGTCTTTAAATCAATAAAAGGAAGGAGAAGGTGGTCTTTGATCATCTTCCACAGAATCCTGGTCATTTCGTCGCCGTCCATCTCAACGATGGGGGTTGTCATTTTTATTTTTTCCATGTGCGTGTCCTCCTTAAACTATTACGTGTTATGTATAAGTATACGACGAAACTCCTTTTGACACAAGCTGAAAATGGAACGGCTGCCCATTGAGGCGCATATGCTAGGACATGGAAGTATGATAGGGAGGTGCGGAATGTCGGAAAAAATTCAGCTGACAGAACTGAGAAAAGGCCAGATGGCAGTGATTACTGATCTGGCCTTTTTTGATGATATGAGAAGGCGGCTGCAGGATCTGGGATTTGTGAAAGGGGCCTGTGTCCGGTGCGTGGGGATCAGTCCCTTGGGAGATCCTGCGGCTTATGAGATTGGGGGAGGGGTAATCGCCCTGCGAAGAGAGGACTCTTCCCGTATTCTGGTGGAAAGGGAGGAAGGATCATGGGATTGACCAGGAAATCCACGGGAACTGCTTCTGTGGATCAGGGCTTGGCAATAGAAAAGAGAAAAGAAACAGACCGGGTGATTGCCTTGGCGGGAAGTCCCAATGTGGGGAAAAGCACCGTTTTCAATGCCCTTACAGGATTGAGACAGCATACGGGAAACTGGTCGGGAAAAACGGTTTCCAACGCCCAGGGATATTGCAGGGATGGGGAACAGGGCTATGTACTGGTGGATATTCCGGGCTGCTATTCTCTGGAGGCCAGATCTGCGGAGGAGAAGGCGGCAAGAGATTTTGTATGTTTTGGACATCCGGACGGAGTGGTAGCGGTCTGTGACGCTTCCTGTCTGGAGCGGAATCTGCCCTTGGTTCTGCAGCTTTCTCTGGTGTGCGATCATCTGGTTGTGTGTGTCAATCTGATGGATGAGGCAAAAAAGAAAAAAATTCATTTAAGGCTGCCTCTGCTGGAAAAGCGTCTGGGCTGTCCGGTGGTGGGAACAAGCGCCAGAAGCAAAGAAGGGCTGGATGGAATTTATGAAGGACTTAGAACGGTTTTTCATGATACTAAGAAAAGAAAGGAGGAAATGGTATTTCCCGTTTACATTGAGGAAGCCGTTTCCAGGGTGAAGGGACTGTTAGACAAGTATTTCGGCTGTCCGGGGCAGTCTAAGTGGATGGCTCTTAAACTTCTGGAAGCAGTACCGGAGAAGGGAGAGAATCAGATACTTCACTGGCTGTCTTCTGCCTGCGGCCGTTCAGGCAGGGAGGAAGATGACAATTATTATAAATTATGCCGGACCTTGGATGAAATCAGAAAGCAGTGGGAGGAGGAAAAAATTGACAAAGGAAAGATTCGGGATGACATAGCTATGGCTTATGTGGCCAGGGCCGCCAGTTTATGCCAGGGAGTGGTATCCTGTGAAAACCCGGACTGCCGTCTGGCGGACAGAAGGCTGGATCAGCTGTTTACCAGCCGTGCCACCGGATTTCCCATTATGATACTTCTTCTTTTTCTGATTTTCTGGCTGACTATGTCGGGAGCCAATTATCCCTCCAAACTTTTGTCCGATCTGCTTTTTGGGCTGGAAGAGCCGTTAACCGCCGCGGTAAAACGTCTGGGAGCTTCTGACTTTTTATGCGGGCTGTTGATTCAGGGGATGTATCGGGTACTGGCGTGGGTGGTATCTGTTATGCTTCCTCCTATGGCTGTATTTTTTCCTTTATTTACTCTTTTGGAGGATTTCGGCTATCTGCCCAGAATGGCTTTTAATCTGGATCGATGTTTTAAGGGCTGTAAGGCCTGCGGGAAACAGGCTCTTACCATGGCTATGGGGTTTGGCTGCAATGCGGCCGGGGTGGTGGGCTGTCGGATTATCGATTCCCCAAGGGAACGGATGATTGCTATGCTGACCAACAGCTTTGTGCCATGCAACGGAAGATTTCCAACTATGGTTGCTATCATTACTATGTTTTTTGCCGGAGGGATACAGGGGGGAGCCGGCGGGCTTAAATCAGCGGCAATTTTATCTGGAGTCATAATTTTTGGAGTGGCTGTAACCCTTGGTGTTTCCAAGCTTCTGTCTATGACCATTTTAAAGGGGCTTCCATCTTCCTTTACCCTGGAGCTTCCTCCCTATCGGAAACCTCAGGTGGGCAGGGTGTTTATTCGCTCCGTTCTGGACCGGACGGTATTTGTGCTGGGCCGGGCAGCAGCTGTAGCGGCGCCTGCAGGAATTCTGATCTGGCTGATGGCCAATACCTGGATTGGGGGAGAGACCGTTCTGTCCCTATGTGCCGGCTTTCTTGATCCCTTTGGAAGACTTCTGGGCATGGACGGAGTAATTCTTATGGCTTTTATTCTTGGATTTCCTGCTAATGAAATCGTGGTTCCAATTATCCTTATGACCTATATGGCCCAGGGGCAGCTGACGGAAATACCGGATTTGAATCTGATGAAAGCTCTTCTGGTGGAAAATGGATGGACCTGGGTTACGGCTGTGTGTACCCTGCTTTTTTCTCTGATGCACTGGCCCTGCTCCACCACCTGCCTTACCATTAAAAAGGAATCGGGAAGCTTTTGGTGGATGGCAGCTGCCATTGGGATTCCTACAGCTGTGGGAATGGCAATTTGTTTTCTGGTGGCGTCGGCCGGCCGACTTTTCCTTTCCTAGCGGGGGAAACAGACCCTTTGCGCGCTGCAGAATGTCCGTCTGTGGTTGACTTCTCCCCCTGGCTGATGCTATAATTTTATTTCAGCAAACAGGAGGGAAAAAGCATGGAGGCACAAGGAATCCGTCTGAATAAATTCTTAAGTGAAGCAGGAGTCTGCTCCCGCAGAGAGGCTGACCGGCTGGCGGAGGAAGGACGTATTACCATAGACGGCAGAGAGGCAAGGCCGGGAGACAGAGTCTTGCCGGGACAAAAGATTGTTTGTATGGGACGGACAATTACCGCGGGAGGCAGAGGGGAATCTCCCACCGGGCAGAAGACAGATGGAGCAGAGAAAAAGGACAGCACAAAAAATGGGGAAAGTCATAAGGCGGAACCTGTATTTTTGGCTGTGAATAAGCCAAAAGGGATTGTGTGTACCACTTCCACCAGAGACAGAGCGGAAAATATTGTGGATATGGTAGGATATCCTGTAAGAATTTATCCGGTGGGACGGCTGGATAAAGACTCAGAGGGCCTGATTTTTATGACGAACCAGGGAGATCTGGTGAATAAAATCATGCGCAGCGGCAATTATCATGAAAAAGAATATCTGGTGGGAGTGAACCGCCCTGTGACAGATGAATTTATACAGAAAATGAGACAGGGAGTTTATCTGGAAGAGCTGGATACAGTGACCAGGCCCTGTTTTGCGGAGAAAACCGGGAATCGTTCCTTCCGTATTATATTGACCCAGGGGCTGAACCGGCAGATCCGCCGGATGTGTATGGCTCTGGGCTATCGGGTGAGGAATCTGAAGCGGGTTCGGATTATGAATGTGAGGCTGGGGGATCTGCCCTCAGGACAGTATCGGAATCTGACCCGGGAAGAATACCGGGATCTTCTGAGCCAGCTGAAGGATTCTTCCAATCAGCCGGCAGCAATGAGAGACGAGGAAAGGAGAGGCGCATGGACGAAAAAATCACCAAAATGAAAGAGCTGATTGCTGTTCTTTCGGAAGCGGGAAAAGCCTATTATCAGGAAGACCGGGAGATTATGAGCAATTATGAATACGATAAGCTGTATGATGAGCTGCTGAAGCTGGAACAGGAAACAGGGGTTGTTTTGTCCAAAAGCCCTACCCAGAAGGTTGGATACGAGGTTTTAAGCCAGCTTCCCAAGGAAGCCCATGAAAGTCCCATGCTTTCCCTGGATAAGACAAAAAGCACGGCAGATCTGGAAGAATGGCTGGGAGATCAGAAGGGAGTTCTCTCCTGGAAGTTAGATGGTCTGACGGTTGTTCTTACTTACAGAGACGGAAAGTTAGAAAAGGCAGTAACAAGAGGAAATGGGGAGATTGGAGAGGTAATTACCAACAATGCCCGTGTATTTGCCAATATTCCTTTGAATATTTCCTATAAAGGGGAATTGGTCATTCGCGGAGAGGCTGTAATTAAGTACTCTGATTTCAATCGTATTAATGAAAGCATTGAAGATGTGGACGCAAAATATAAAAATCCCCGGAATCTGTGCAGCGGCTCTGTGCGCCAGCTGAACAACCAGATTACGGCACAGCGGAATGTGCATCTTATGGTTTTTGCCCTGGTAAAAGCCGATGGCGTGGATTTTGAAAATTCCAGGGAAAAACAGTTTCAGTGGCTGAAAGCTCAGGGCTTTGAGGTAGTGGAGTATCGAAAGGTTGACCGAAATACCATTGCCCAGGCAGTGGAAGAGTTTGCCCAGGCCATTGGGGAGTATGATATTCCGTCAGACGGTCTTGTGCTTCTTATGGATGATATTGCTTACGGAGATTCTTTGGGAAGAACGGCCAAGTTTCCCCGGAATGCCATTGCCTTTAAGTGGGCGGATGAGGTGAAGGAGACAACCCTGAATTTCATTGAGTGGAGTCCGTCCAGAACGGGGCTGATTAACCCGGTGGCAGTATTTGAACCGGTGGAACTGGAAGGAACCACCGTAAGCCGGGCCAGTGTCCACAATCTGAGTATTATGGAGTCTCTGGCTTTGGGGGAGGGAGACAGGATCACTGTATATAAGGCAAATATGATTATTCCCCAAATCGCGGAAAATCTTACAAGAAGCGGGAAGATTACAGTCCCCTGCCGCTGTCCGGTGTGTCAGGGACTTACGGAAGTCCGCCAGGTCAATGACGTAAAAAGCCTTTACTGCACCAACCCGGACTGCCAGGCAAAACGGATTAAAAGCTTTGCCCTTTTTGTAAGCCGGGATGCCATGAACATAGACGGACTTTCAGAGGCAACTCTGGAAAAATTCATTGGAGCAGGTTTTATCCGCCAATACAAAGACATTTTCCATCTGGATCAGTATGAGGAGGAGATTACCTCTATGGATGGATTTGGGAAAAAGTCTTACGACAATCTGATTTCGGCTATTAAGCGAGCTTCCCATACCACACTGCCCCGGCTGGTGTACAGTCTGGGAATTCCGGGAATTGGCCTTGCGGGAGCGAAACTGATCTGCCGGAAGTTTCAGTACGATTTTGACAAAATGCGCAGGGCTTCCGCCCAGGAGCTGACGGCCATAGACGGAATCGGAGCCGTGCTGGCGGAAGGGTGGATGGAATATTTCCAAAATGAAAAAAATAACCAGGCCGTAGACGGGCTTTTGGAGGAGCTGACTTTTGAGTCGGAAGAGGAGCCGGAAGGAGAGGCCATTTTTGAGGGAATGAGTTTTGTGGTGACAGGCTCGGTTCATCATTTCGCCAACCGCAAGGAACTGCAGAAAGTAATTGAGGCCAGAGGAGGCAAAGTGACAGGTTCTGTTACCTCCAAGACTGCCTATTTGATTAACAATGATACCCAGTCAGCTTCTTCAAAGAATAAAAAAGCAAGGGAACTGGGGATTCCTGTGATATCAGAGGAAGATTTTATAAAGATGCTGGGGGAAGAAAGCAATGCCGATTAAAGTACAAAAGGATCTGCCTGCCAGAGCTATACTGGAGAGGGAGAATATATTTATTATGGATGAGGACAGGGCTTTAAGCCAGGATATCCGTCCGCTGGAGATCCTGATCCTGAATCTGATGCCTATTAAGGAGGATACAGAGACTCAGCTTCTGCGGGCCCTGTCCAATACGCCTCTTCAGGTAGACTGCACCTTTCTCATGCTGGAAACTCATACGTCAAAGAATACTTCAGCCAGTCACCTGAATAAATTCTATGTTTATTTCAGAGATGTGAAGAAGAAAAAATACGACGGAATGATTATTACAGGAGCGCCTGTGGAGCTGATGGATTATGAGGAGGTTAATTATTGGGAAGAGCTTAAAACTATTATGGAATGGAGCAAATCCCATGTGACCAGTACTCTGCATATCTGCTGGGGCGCTCAGGCCGGCCTTTACTATCACTATGGGATTCCCAAATATGAGAGAGAAAAAAAACTGTCCGGAATTTATCGCCATAAGGTTCTGGATCGGAAGGTTCCGCTGGTGCGCAGTATGGATGACTACATTATGGCCCCTCATTCCAGGTATACAGAGGTAAGGCGGGAGGACATAGAAACCCATCCGCAGCTGGTGATACTGGCGGAATCTGAGGAGGCGGGAGTCTTTCTGGTAATGAGCAGAGATGGAAAACAGGTGTTTGTTCAGGGGCATCCGGAGTATGACCGAATGACGCTGAACAACGAGTACCACAGGGATCTGAAAAAGGGATTGAATCCGGATGTTCCCTGCAATTATTATGAAAATAATGATCCATTTGGCGTTCCCGTTCTGAACTGGAGAAATGCGGCTACCACTTTGTATACTAACTGGCTGAATTATTATGTATATCAGGTAACTCCTTATATTTTGGAGGAGGAGAACGGGAACAATTAGGGGAAGACAGAAAAAAACGGCAAAGAAATCAACAGAAAGGTAAAAGACTGGTGATTTCTCTGCCGTTTTGGTCTATACAGATAGTTTTTCATCAGTGTCAGATTATGCTGCAGGCTGTCATTGATTCTGTTGAATCAAAAAATGATTAAAATGACTGTGTGTCTCTTTATAATAAAAATGAAAAAAGAAATATGTATGTTTAATACGGAAATTGAAATAATTATTGATGTAAGAGAAAAATCTGATATAATCAAATTATTAGGAGGATTGTATCATGGGAAACAGCAGCTTGATAGCCAGATTAAAGTCTGTCACATTGAAAAATATCAAAAATGTAGGTTATGGCAGGATTGAGCTGCCGGATGCTGAAAAAACAGATGAATCAAGTGTATTGGGAATTTATGGACAGAATGGTTCCGGAAAAACAGCAGTTATTGATGCGTTGGAATTTATACAACAGGTAATCCTGGGAGAAAAGATTGATTCTAAGTATTCCGAATTAATAAAAAGTAATGAGGAAGAGGCAGTAATTGCCCTGGAAATGATTGTATTTGATGCAGGAGAATCCTATGGCACAGAGTATGTCGTTGCTTTTGCCAGAGACCCGGAACTGGGAATAGTAATCAACCAGGAAACAATTTATAGAAAAACAGAAAATGATTCAAGAAAGATAAATTTCATCACATATAAGCGAGATGACAGGAATAATGTATTTACCCCTGCCATTCATCTGGAAGAGCTTGTGGAAGGCAATCAGGATATGCGCATGGATTTGTTGGTTGCCAAAAGGTTATCAGAGAAAAACAATTGTTCCTATATTTTCGGAGAGGCATCAAGAGAACTGTTCAGAAATATAATCAAAGATCACAAAAATAATAAATACTACCAGTATGCACGTTTGATTCTTTTTATGTGGCATTATATTGTGGCTGATTTATTTGTAATTTCAGATACCCATTCTGGAATGATTTCAGCTAAGGTGATTCTTCCAATGGCATTTCGGCTGGAAGATGGAGAGCATATGAGAGCAAAGGGCAGTTTGGCTGTTCCAATGACAGGTCCAACGGAATTATCAGATAAGGAGTATGATGTTTTAAGACATATTCTTGAAGAGATTAATACGGTTCTTTATACTATCATTCCTGGGTTGGAAATTGGAATAAAAGATTATGGCCCGGTACTGCGTGACAATGGAGAACAGGTGAATCGATTTGAATTAATTTCTATTAGAGATAAAGGAATTCCAATCCCTATTCGCATGGAATCCGAGGGAATTATTAAAATTATTTCGATTTTAAATGCATTGATTCATGCCTACAGCAATCCATCTATATGTATCGCCATAGACGAATTAGATTCCGGTATATTTGAGTATATGCTGGGGGAATTATTGGATATTTTTCATGAAAACGGAAAAGGACAGCTGCTTTTTACATCTCATAATCTTAGAGCATTGGAAATGCTCAACGTTGAAAATGTTGTTTTCTCAACGTCCAATGAAAACAAACGCTATATTCACATGACTAATATTAGAGAAACCAATAATTTTAGAAATGCGTATATACGGGCGATTACACTGGGGGGGCAGAGCGAAACACTGTATTCGGAAACAGACAGCCTGAAAATTGCCCGGGCATTTAGGAAGGCTGGGAGAAAATTAAGGGGTTCAGATGGCTGAAAAGAAGGTTATTTTAGTTGTAGTAGAGGGAAAATCAGATCAGGCGGCATTTGGTACTATTTTTGAGGAATATTTTAAAGATTCGAAGATCCAATTTCAGATTGTTCGGGGGGATATCACAACACAGGATTATATCTCATCTGATTCTATAATAAAGAAAATTAATGACATTTTAATTATGCTGAAAAATAGATATGGTTACTCCTTTGAGGTAAACAATTCAGGGAAAAGCACATATTCCAACTGGCCTTTGCTGACTTCCAGAAAGGTAAACCCCATTTCCCGAAAACCTGCAGGATTGACCAGAAGAGGGTAACGCTTTCCGCTGATGGGGGCAGGATTTTTGACGAAAGAATCGGAATGGTAAGTGTCTTTTAGTATACTCTTCCAGCGCTTGTCTGTCTTCTCTCCGGACAGGAATGGGGGTTATCCTGCACACTGGCAGCAGTTTCCCGTGGACAGCCCGGTAAATGATGTCGCTGGCTCCTGCCATTCCCTGGGTATCAGCGGTAATGACAACAGCTATATCCTGGTGAGGATAGCACAGCTTCTTCCGGGAGGCATTTGGTTAATTGATACAAGTTCAGGTTTCCTTTCCGTAAGGGGATTCAGGCGAAGGAAAATAGAACTTCGTCTGTAAATAAAAGCATATTTTACAGATATTGTATTACCGAGGTTGAGGGAGTCAACCATGGCCTGTACAGGGATGGTGCGTTCCCTATCCGGCCCATTTCTTTTCACAGTATGAAAAAGAAAATTCCCAGATATTTGTCCGGTTGGGGTATAATAATACTGTCAGCTTCCGCAGAGCTTTTGAGAAAACTTACGGAGTATTCCCAATGGTGTCAGGAAATTTCTGCAGGCTGGGGAGGCGGAAGGACGGATATAAGCATAATTTGGAAAGGGATGAGATAAGATGGCATTGCTGCATGTGGACTTTTTTTCTGTTGTATTAGAAGAAGCAATGAGTATGAAGGTGATTTTGCCTCAGAGGGCTGGGAAGGAGGAAAAAAAACAGGAAGAGAAGCTTTCTGTGCTGTATTTGCTTCACGGAAAGGGAGATGATGAGTCCAGCTGGCAGAAATTTACCTCCATTGAGAGATATGCAAGGGGTAAGAATCTGGCCGTTATTATGCCTACTACCCATTTGGGATTTTATACGGATACTCAGTATGGACTGAATTACTATCAATTTATTTCTCAGGAGCTGCCGGAGATTTGCCATCAGTTTTTCCCGCAGCTTACGTGGGACAGGAAAAAAACTTATGTGGCCGGGCTTTCTATGGGCGGATATGGCGCTTTTAAGCTGGCATTGTCTAAGCCGGAGTGCTTTGGAGCCGCTGCTTCTTTGTCAGGAGTCCTGGATTTGGAGATGCAGATGGAGAAAATGGGGGAAAAGGAAAACTGGGCTTATTGGAAGGGAATCTTCGGAGATTCCTTAAGCGTCCGGGGAACCCAAAACGATATTTTGTATCTGGCAGAGAACTTGGTGAAAGAAGGAAAAGAGAAACCAAGACTGTTTACCTGGTGTGGAAAGCAGGATTTCCTGTATGAGAATAATGTAAAAACAGTGCAGCGGATGAGGGAAATGGGATATAAAATAGACAGCTACGAATCAGACGGCGATCATAGATGGGAATACTGGGATGAATGGGTGAAGAAGGTGTTGGAGTGGGTTGAGGAGTAGTGCGATAAGAAATGGCAATTTTGTTTTGGAGGTTTGTGAGGAGTGAGATAAGGAGAAAAAGGAATCAGCCCGCCGGGAGGCGGGCTGATATATTTATTCATCGTAGTATCCGTAATCAAAATATTCTGTGGCAGATTCGAGGAGTTTGCCGTCTTTGTAGGCATAAACAGTGATTTTTAAGCGATAATTATATCCACTATATACGCCATAAGTTTTTTCGTACAAAATGGAAGAACTATTGTCTGTTTCGGTCCAGGTTTTTAAGGTTTTCCATGATCCATCTAACCGCTGAAGTGAACAAGTTGCCTTAATTTTATCAACATCGGTAGGATCTGCATCAGCACTAACTTCGATAGAGGCCTTATTATTGGAAATATCAATGAAGCCAGATATGTAAATTAGATAGTCCCATCTAGGATCTATTCTTGGCGTTGCTGTTGCAGTGAAAGATATCAGCAATATAAATGATAAACTAAGAGCAAATAGTCTGATGAGTTGATGTTTTTTCATACACATATCCTCCTAATAATAAATTCAATTAAATTATACATTGTAATAAGAAAAAAATAAATAATTAATTTATACTTTCTAAGATTTTGATTCCTTCATCTAAAGAAATAGTACCATATAATTTAAAATGACCATAGGTTGTATACATAATAATACGTAATTCTTGGGATTTTGATATAACTATAGCATCATTTCCGTTAATTTTCATATTTTTAGAAGAAGAATTTTCAGTATCAATAGCAAATGAAAGCGGCGTGTGATTATAAATTATATAATACCATTTTGTGTTGTCACTATTTTGATATAGTATTCTGTATTGCTCATCACTTTCTTCTATTTTTTCAATGCTAAATCCATCTAATACAACCTGAGGTTCAAATTCTTGAAAATGTTTTGTTACGTTAATGTTATTTTCATTATTAATTTTAAAAAAAGAATATTCATCAGTTATTTCCGAAATAAAATTTATAACAGGCACCCGAAACGCCTCAACATTACCAACCATTACCCCGCTTAGTACCAAAAACAAAGCAATTCCTGCCGCAGTACGATAAAACCGTCTTCTGTATACTGATTTCATTTCAGTACGGTGAGCCAGTTTGAAGATTTCTTCCATTTTCTTTTCATGTTCTGGCGAAAATTGGTGGGGAGGGGTATTAGAGTCCTCTGTGTATTTGAGAAGTTCTTCATCCTGTTCCAATTGTTCTTCCAGGGCCAGCTCCAATAAATAATCACTTTTTTTCTGACGCAAGTCCTTGCTCATTTTACTCCTATACTCCTTTTAACTTATCACGTAACGCCTTTTTGGCACGCATGTAACGGGTATTGACATTGTATTCTGTAATATTCAGAATTCTGGCGATCTCTTTGGAAGAGAGGTGGTACAAAATACGCAGGCGGAGAATTTCCTTATGCTTTTCGTCAAGAGAAGAGATGGATTTGATAAGATGTTCATAATCGGATGTTTCAATATACAACTCTTCTGCGCTTTTGCACTGGGTATAGTGATCCACTGTTTCCAGGGGATAAGGGGTATGTGTGCTTTTACGAAGGAAATCAATTCCTGTATTCTTCGTTATTATGATTATAAGATTTTTACATTTTTGTGTCGGGATATCTTCATAGTCGATTCTATGTAAGATTTCAATTACCTTGATCAGTGACTGCTGTACGATGTCTTCCGCGTCATAGGGATGCTTGACCACATCATAGGCAACGGAATACATAGTGTTTTTATATGTTTCATATATGAGA
>DXFU01000044.1 GCA_019114305.1 Candidatus Hungatella pullicola
AAGAAGGTTTTTATATCTTCTAAATCGAACCATCGTCCTATTGTCATGTCCATTCCCCTGTTGATTTAACATATGTTCGATCAGCAGGGCTTCTTTTCCCTCTTATCCAAAAATCGGAATTTCCTATAAAGCAAAAAAAGACGGTCCGCTTTTTCGCGAAACCGTCTTCTCTTATGGTTCTATGAATTAAGCAACCTTGGACTTAGCCAGCTCTGCCAGCTTTGCAAATCCTTCTGCGTCATTTACAGCCATATCAGCCAGAACTTTTCTGTTTAAATCAACTCCAGCCAGCTTTAAGCCGTGCATAAATACGCTGTAGGATAATCCATTGATACGGGCAGCAGCGTTGATACGAGCGATCCACAGCTGTCTGAACTGTCTCTTTCTCTGCTTTCTTCCTGCGTAGGAGCTGGTTAAAGCTCTCATTACAGACTGCTTTGCAATTCTATACTGTTTGGAACGAGCGCCTCTGTAGCCCTTAGCCATCTTTAACACTCTGTTATGTTTCTTCTTAGCGTTCATACCGCCTTTTATTCTTGCCATCAGTAATTCCTCCTTCTTAACTCAGTCTTATAAATATGGTAAAATCTTCTTCATTACTTTTGCGTTTGTAGCATCAGTAACAATATCTTTTCTAAGATTTCTTTTTCTCTTTGTAGACTTCTTAGTTAAGATGTGAGATTTGTATGCTTTGTTTCTTACCAGCTTTCCTGTTCCAGTCTTTTTGAAACGCTTTGCTGCTGCTCTGCTTGTTTTTAATTTAGGCATTGTATTTTCCTCCTTGATAATGTTTATTAGCGTTTTGCAGTTAAAAACATAACCATGCTTCTTCCTTCCACTTTCGATGGTTTGTCAATGGCTGCAATATCAGACAAGTTTTCTGCGAAATCGTCTAAAATGTACTTTGACTTTGCCATATGTGCCATCTCACGACCTCTGAAACGTAAGGTTACCTTTACTTTGTCGCCCTTTTCCAGGAACTTTCTGGCAGCGCTCATCTTTGTGTTCAAATCATTGGTATCAATGTTGGGAGATAAGCGGACTTCCTTGACCTCGATTACCTTCTGTTTCTTCTTAGCTTCTTTTTCTTTTCTTGCCAGCTCATATCTGTACTTACCGTAATCGATAATCTTACAAACCGGCGGCTTTGCGGTCGGAGCGATCTTAACCAGGTCCAATTCAGCCTCCCTAGCAAGCTTTAGGGCTTCCTTAGGGGACATAATCCCTACCTTCTCACCGTTCTCGCCAATCAACAGAACTTCCTTGTCTCTGATCTGTTCGTTAATCATTAAATCGCTAATTGTCGTGCACCTCCATCATCATATTGTGTGTTTGGTTGGAATTCACATTGTTATCCCTAACGGGCATAAAAAAAGTAGATAGACAAACGCTACCCACCATCAAAGTCTCTGCACAGACAGATCTATGCACAATCAAGGCTATGAACCAGGGTCACTTACTCGTGCCGTGGTGAGGCGGATACCTACTTTCCTGTATGTTGTTCTCACAACTTTTTATAGTTTACTACATGAAATGTATGCTGTCAACTATTTTCTTTTAATTTTACACTGATTTTTTATTCTTATTCAGGTCTTCTGTATTTCCCTATAAAAACAACAGGCCTTAAGGCTGTCTGCCTTAAAGCCCGCTGTCCGTTATTTGGTTTCTGCTGTATTCCTTGAGGTCTCGTTATTGTCATCCATTCTTGATGCTTCAGATTCTACAGCGCCTGTGATATCTTCCACTCCGTCTTTCACATCTTCCATGACACCGTCAATTACACCAGTGCTTTCTTCCCTGCCATTGCCGGAATCCATGGCTGTTTCTGTGGCTGCTGTAGTCTCTCCCCGGGATTGATCCGCGGAATTACTGCCGCTGCCGCAGGCTGTAAGACAGAATACTGACATCAAAAGCATTGCGGTAAATACATATGATCTTAGTTTTTTCATTCTACCTTTCTCCTTTCCTGTTCTATGTATAGTATGGATAAAGAAAGAATGAAAAATAGAGAAAATAACTGGATCCTATGGATAATTTAACCAATTACATCCGCCATTGTATAAATACCTGGCTTCTTTCCCGCCAGGTATTTTGCCGCGGATAATGCTCCTTTTCCGAATATGGCCTTTGAATAAGCAATGTGCTGGAAAGTAATAACCTCATCCTCTCCGGCAAAAATCACATCATGCTCTCCTACAATATTTCCTCCCCGAACAGCCTGAATGCCGATTTCATGTTTGTCCCGCTTTTCTCTTACTGCAGAACGGTCATATTTATAATGATACACCTGATCCATCGCCTGATTAATGGAGTCAGCTAAAGCAAGAGCCGTTCCGCTTGGCGCATCCACCTTTTTATTATGATGTTTTTCCACAATTTCTATGTCAAAATCAGCTGCTGCCAAAACCTTGGCTGCTTCCTGTACCAGCTTTAACAGCAGATTGACTCCAAGAGACATATTGGCTGAACGAAGTACGGCAACCTGTCTGCTTGTTTCCTCCACCTTCTCCAGCTGCTGGGAAGAAAGGCCTGTGGTACACAAAACAACTGGTATCTTATTTTTCGCACTGTAATCAAGAAGCCCGTCCACTGCTTTTGCGCTTGCAAAGTCAACAATCACATCCGCTTCCTCCCTGCACTCCTCCAGAGAAGAGTATACAGGATAAGCATTGTTCTTTTCATTCTGTACATCAATACCGGCCACAATCTCAATATCCGGATCCTCGGCCGCTATTCGGCTGATTGTCTGTCCCATGGCTCCATTGCAGCCATGCATGATTATTTTTACCATAAAAACTGTTAACCTCCGTCTTTCTTCCTGACTTTATATTATAAAACACCACGTTGTTATAAAATACCGTAATCTCTCATAGCCTGAGCCAGTCTTTCCTGATTCTGAGGCTCCATTTCTGTCAGAGGCATACGAACAGGTCCTGTCTGTTTGCCCATTAAGTTCATGGCAGCCTTTACAGGAATAGGATTTACCTCGCAGAAAAGCGCTTCAATCAGAGGAATCGCTTTAATCTGAAGTCTTGTGCTTTCAGCAACATCTCCCCTGAAATAGGCTGCGCAGATCTCATGAGCCTGGGCAGGAGCTACATTGGACAGTACAGAAATCACCCCTTTGCCTCCCAGAGAAAGCATGGGAACAATCTGATCATCGTTTCCGGAATAGACATCTGCATTGCCGTCACATAAACTCATTAATCTGGCAATAGCAGAAAAATTACCGCTTGCTTCCTTTACTCCTACAATATTTGGAACATTCTTAAACAGGGAAGCCATAGTCTCCGGAGAAATGGTCACTCCCGTTCTCCCCGGTATATTATAAAGCAAAATCGGAATCTTAACCTCATCGGCAACTGTCTTAAAATGGCTGTACAGTCCCTTTTGAGTCGCCTTATTATAGTAAGGGGAAACCAGAAGAAGTCCGTCAGCTCCCAACTTCTCTGCCTCTGTTGATAAATAAACCGCCGTGTGGCTGCAGTTGGAACCGGTTCCCGCAATGACAGGAATTCTTTTTTTCGTCACCTGACATACAAAACGGATTACATCCAGATGTTCTTCATGAGTCATAGTAGAAGCTTCACCAGTGGTTCCGCAGGCTATAATACTGTCAGTTCCGCCAGCGATCTGTTCTTCTACAATCTCTTCCAGCTTGTCATAATTCACTTCACCGTTTTCTTTAAATGGGGTAATCAGCGCTACGCCCGCTCCTTTAAAAATAGCCATTTTTCTTCCTCCTGATTATAAAATTTACAGATTATCCGGAAATCTCCCTGTAAAAACAAGGTAACTCTGCCAGGCAAATCCGCCTTAAGCTTTCTTTTCTTATAAAGAAATCCCCGTAGCATAAACGAAAAAAGAGAGCCAGCCCCAAAGAGCCAGCTCCTAAAAATCCAGATCACGGTAATTCTGAATCCTTCAAGTAGCTCTCCATCCGGCTGGATGACAGTTATACAGCTGTTCGCTCTATACCCAGAACAGATATGGTCAGGCAACTCTGTTCTTCGGCGCTTCTTCCTTTCCACTGCCCTCCTGTGCACCTGCTGCATCAGGCAGCTTACTGATAATCAGCGCAACCTCTACTCTACAATTCTTTACCACAATACTACCATTATTAAGTTTCATTGTCAACTTTAAGATGGTCAATTTCCTGAATACTGTCTACATAAGGTTCCAGTTCTTTGGGGAATGTTTTTCCTGTAAGGATCACATCCATGCCATCTGTTTTTGACTCCAGAATCTTTATCAATTCATCCACTGTAAGGATTTCGCAGTCCAACAGCCCTAAAATCTCATCCAGAATCAGAAGATCACACTCTCCCGTAGTCAAAACTTTTCTGGCGAAATTCAGGCCATTTCGTATATTCATCCGTTCTTCTTCCTGCTGTTCTTTTGAAAGTGTTTCAAAAAAGCAATCTGATTTCTCAAAGCGAAAGATCTTCATCTCCGGTTCCAGCCGTTTCAGCACATCAAAGGATTCTGGATCCTGGCAGCCCTTTAAAAACTGTATCACTATAACATTCTGCTTTTTTGTCAAAGCTCCGATACCTTTCCCTAGGGCAGCAGTAGTCTTTCCTTTTCCTTCTCCGCAGATTGCCTGTATAGTACCTTTACCCATCTTAGCACCTCATAGCAGCTAAAAAGCAGCTTTCTATTTCATCTGGGAACCTGCTTATCGTATCATAGTTTTCATAATTTTGCAAGTTTTCTTACTGTTTTCTTAATACTTCTTTCTGTTTTCTTTATCCTTCCTGATCTGCACACTCCAGTTTGCTTACAGAAACCTCATAGGCTACCCGCTTTTCACAGGCTGTCTCACTTAATTTTTTCGTGTATTCTCTGCTCTGAACTCTTCCCCAAATACGAATTCTTGCTCCCACTTCAAAGCCGGAAGCATATCTGGCGTTTCGTCCCCAGGCAATACATGGTATGTAATCTGATTTTCCATAAGGCCGGTTTACTGCCAGAAGAAGATCGGCAATCTCTCTGCCCAAAGGTGTTTTTCTGTAAATGGGAGGCTTACATATATATCCATCCAGAAAAATCTGGTTTGTTTTCGTATAATCCGTAAACTCTTCCATAAAGCGGATCTCCCTGACAAATACAGAGAGCACCAGACGATTTTTGCTTCCCTCATGTCTGTTGTAAGATCGGAATTGACCGCAGGCTTCCACAGTACAGCCTGTGTAGTCCTCATTTACGTCTAAAAGCCGTTCAGAAATCATAAGGGGAATAATATCTGCCTGCTCGCTGAGACGGCTCACCGCCACATCCACCATATAAAAGCCTTCTCCGAAAACCTCATGGCTGAAGGTGAAGCCGGAGATAATCTCCCCGATTACGCTTACTTTGTTGTTCTCAATCATTTTTTCTGACATTGTATTTCTCCTCTTCCATCACTTATTTGCTTTTTGCTTTTCAGCTAATAATAAATGTATGAAAGGATTCCTTCCGCCATGAAAAAAAACGTTCACAAAATATCGACTTATTTTTCTTATTTCCTGCCGAATTCTGGCTGCCACCGTTTTCCATATCCGATTTTTATCTTTTTTTGTTCTTCCCAGTCCCCATCAATCACCTGATCATAACTATAAGCCGACAAAATCAGGCCTGCCAGAGTCATATTAGCCGTAATCGAGGCCAATCCTTCAGGAATGAAGGGCAGGGTTGGAAAGCTGCCAAACTGAAAGCCCAGATTCCCCAAAATATAAAAGAGTGTTTCTCCGAACAGCATACAGGCGCTGCTAAGAGCCACCAAATGTCCCAAAGGATTTCTGATTTTCCTCTCACATGCAAACAGCTGTACTTGAACAAATACAACTGCCCCTATCAACAGTACTCCCGGAAACCATCCTGCTTTTAAAATAGTCCAGGTAATGAGGTTGTTATTTGACCAATGCTGAGGCAATACATCTTCTATCGCTGATCCATGCCCTGAAGCCAGTAATCCACATCCTCAGCTGAAACCTCAGAAAAATACCACTGTCCGGTCCGATATTGTCTCAGTTCTTCCTGGGTAAACTGTTTTTCTCCCACAAATTCAGCTTTTCTCAGAAGATCTTTTACCAGCACACTGTTATATGAATCCTCCCATCGTTCTTCCACAGATATTTCAGGAAAAAGAAACTGTTTTCCCTGAGATATGAAATCTGAAGCGTTAAACCCGCCCCAAACAAGAATCCCGGCCGTGCACAGTGCACCAAGAATTATGCGATTTTTCATTCTGTTTCCCGCAAAACCCCCACGAAATGCCATAATTATCAGCGTAACTCCAGTTATTGTCAAAAACAGGAACTTATAAACAAAGGCAAAATTATGTACTGTAACGGGAGCAGTCAAAAAACACATGCCAGAAAAATCACTCCGGAAGCCGCCGCTCCAGACAGCCCCTGGCTTCTTCTCTGATAGGCAAATATAATTACACCCGGAACGGAAAGAGTCAGTAAGGGCGCGTCCAGAACGTAAAAATGGCCATTTCATTTTCCATGTCTGTATAAGGAAATAACACAAAAAATAAACCGAGTATTACCGCCAGACCTACAGACAGCATCATACGGCACGGAAGCCTGGGACTGTGTTTTTTATCCAAAAGAATCCCCAGAGAAGAAGGATCCCCCACTTTCTTTCCTCAGCCAAAACACAGTCCTCCTTCCATTATCTTGTTAACTGCCGTCTCATAAGATTTCCATTCCTTTTTTCTCTCCTCCAGAGTTTTTATAATCTGATACCCATACATAGGTTCCTCTTCCAAAAGTTTCAATACCATCATAGCAATTCCGGCTCCTAATATTTTTTTATCCATAAAACTCTCCTTTCCGCCCTTTTTCCCTGTTATTCTGCCTGAACCGATTGAAACTCTCAGAGAAGCAGAAACGATTGCATATTGATTTATATACATAGAAATTCTAGGTATATTATATATAGATTATCTAGGTATTATCAACGACATTTTCCATAGGGTCAGTTCTCTGTATCACAGGAAAAAGCATTCCATTGTTAAAAAGGAAAACAGAAGAAAACCAGAAATAACTTTTTCAATTAAGCCTCACATTTTTTTAGAAAAGAATTAGCACTCACCTCTTGACATTGCTAACAACGAGTGTTATATTACACATATAACAAACAAAAGCAATGAATTTTCAGCCTGATAAAGAAGCTGCAGATATAGCTAATGGGCTGTTTATTAGAATGGAGGATTTCATTATGTTAATGCCAGGTATTTTCGGAGAAAACTTATTTGATGACAATTGGATGGATTTTCCTTTTGACCGGAACTTTTTTGGCAGACAAAATTCTGCTTATGGAAAAATGGAAAAACCAGTGATGAAAACAGATATTATGGAAACCGCTGACAGCTACGAATTGGATATTGATCTTCCTGGATTTAAAAAAGAAGAGATTCAGGCTCATCTGGAAAAAGGCTATTTAACCATAACTGCTTCAAAATCAGCTGACGCAGACCAGAAAAGCGGATCAGGCAAGTACATCCGCAGAGAGCGTTACACCGGCAGTCTCAGCAGAAGCTTCTATGTAGGGGATTATCTGACGGAGCAGGATGTTCGCGCAAAATTTGAAAATGGCATATTAAAATTGTCCATTCCCAAAAAGGACGCCAAAGCAGTGCAGCAGAAGCGCTGTATCTCCATTGACGGCTGATTTTTCTAATTCTTTCAAACAAATATATATTTATCAAAAAAACCTGCGGTCAGAGAGATATGTTTGGATACTCTCTTTTGACCGCAGGCTTTTTCATCCCTATCCTGCATTTAAACTCTCATTAGTTTTCTTATGATACACAAAATCAGTCCGGCCAAGCTGATGAGAATAAAGTCCTCTCTTCTTTGCGCTCCAATCTTAAGAATCGCCGTCAGCCCTTCCAGCGCAGCGGGATTGTGAGGAATATAAGACAAAGCCATACCGGACAGCAGCCCAAAGGCACCGGTGCAGAAGAAAGCTGTCAGTCCCCTTCCCGTATCATGCTTGACCAGCCATTGGCCATTGCTGAATGACCGTTTGCTTATTATCCAGAAAAAAGACACTGTGCCCCACAGACACAGGCAGCCTGCCAGCCCAAGATACAAAGCTAATGTGTAATTCCGTTCTGCTGCAATCGCTGAAATACTTCCCAAAGCAGAATATCCCTTATAACAGTCCCACGCCAGAAGCAGAGTCATAACTGCCATAAAGCTGGCGCAGATAAGCTGAAGGATTCTGGAAATCACAAGAAAAAATGTATGGAGCCAGGAAAACTCCTGTTTTTTTACTTCTTGTTTTTTAAGCTCTCCAGTCCCTTGTCTTTCTCCCCACTTGTGATCCTGTCCTACTTTTTTCACCTTTGTTTTATGTACTACTTTAACTTTTCTTCTTCCTTTTGCTGTCCTACTTCTGCTGTTTCCTTTGTTCCCCGCTTTTTTGGAAGTATCAGGCTCCTCATCAAACCAGAGAGACTGTCCTTCTTCCCGTTTATCTGGTTCCGCTGCAGAATTTTTTTGCACGGAATCATATCTATAAAGGATTTCTCCCTGTTCATCCACAACTGTCAAATTGGAAAAACCACAGAATTCACAGACTTCCCCTTTGCTTTCCCTCCCACATCTTTTACAGATCATAAACCTCTCACCTCTGTATTGGAATTTTATGAATGAACTATTGTCTCATTATATCATCTGTCAGTTGGCAAAGTAAACGAAGAAAGCACAGTATTGGAAAATCGAAAGAAAAACGCAAGAATTTCCTCATAATTTTTACTCTTAAAGGGATTCTGTTACATAGCCTAAAATTAACTTTACCGTCTCCTCTATTCCGGTTATATGAGTCCGCTCCATCCCGTGAGTACAATAGCAGCCCATTCCAAAAGCAGCGGCGTAAACATTGTTGCCTGCTCTCACTGCGGCATTGGCATCCGTTCCATATTTGTAGTATACATCTACTGCATATGAAAGCCCCAGTTTTTTTGCCGTTCTCACAAGTCTTGTGGTCAATCCTCTGTCATATGGAGAAAAATTATCTTTGGCGCAAATGCTGACAGACCGCTCATTTCCATTGTAATCAGGCCCAATCAGACCGATATCTACAGCCACAAATTCCTCCACCTCTTTGGGAAGATAGGCCCCTCCATGATTAATCTCCTCGTAGAAGGAAAATGCAAAAATTGTCCTGTATCTGGGTTTGATTCCATAATCCCTCATATACTTTACAGCAGCCAGTACAGCAGCAACTCCCGCCTTATCATCAATAAAACGGGATTTTACATATCCGTTCGGCAGATACCGGAATCTCGGCTCTATGGAAACAATATCCCCATTGTCAATTCCCAAAGCCAGCACATCTTCCCGGCTGCCAATTTTCTCATCCAAACGGATTAATACAGTCTCCTCATTTCTCTCCAGAGTCCTGGCATCTTCAAACACATGAGTGGAATGAGACTGGCATACCAAAAGGCCTGTGTATTTCTTTCCCTGTCTGGTATGGACGGTAACCGTTTCTCCTTCAATGCTGGTAAATGGAATTCCTCCTAAAGGACGTACTCTTAAGCTTCCATCAGAATCAATTCTACGGACAATCAGGCCCAAAGTATCCAAATGAGCTCCTACCATAACTGTTTTAGAGGATTCCTCTCCCTCTACAGTAAGATACAGCGTCCGCTTTCTGTCACAGCTTAGGCTGTATCCCAGCTCGCCGGCCATTTTCTCTACAGCCGGTGTAATCTCCTCATAGTAGCTGACAGGGCTGGGAATTTCTATCAGCTTTCTCATACTGTCTACAAGATACTCTCTGTCAATTTTACAGGTATTAAAATCCAACATATTTTCTTTCCGCTCTTCCAAAACAGGAAGAACCGTCCGTGCCTCCTTTTCCCAGTATTTTTTCAGTCCACCCTGAGATTAACCCTCCAAAACATAGGCCGCCAGCAGTCTGGCCGTGGCCATCACCCCGTCTATATGGGTTCTCTCCACTCCATGGGAGGAAAACGTTCCCATTCCAAAAGCAGCGGCATAAAGGTTATTTCCGGAACGTATAGCCGCATTTGCATCTGTACCATAATGAAAAAACACATCTGGTTTACAGTTAATTCCATACTTTTTCGCTAATTCCAGAAGGCGCCCTGTCAGCTCCCTGTCATAAGGTGAGTAATTATCCTTTACACAGACAGAAGCTCCGAACTCGCTTCCATTGTTATCCGGGCCAATCAGCGCAATATCCAGGGCCACATATTCGCTTACTTCTTCCGGTACATAGGCACCGCCATGCCCTATCTCCTCATAATAAGGAAAAACAAACCAGGTATCAAAGGCAGGAGTAAGATTCTGATCCTTCACAGCCTTCAGCAAGGCAAACACACAGGCCGCACAGGCCTTATCATCAATAAATCTGGACTTAATAAAACCGTTTTCTGTAACTGTAAAATGAGGTTCCAAAGAAACAATATCCCCATTGCAAATCCCCAGGCCTTCCACTTCTTCCCTGGAGTGCACATCCTCATCCAGAAGTATCATCATAGTGTTTTCATTGCGGGGAGCGGTTCTGGCCTCATCAAACACATGAACAGAATGATACTGGCAGGCTGCCAGTCCGGTATAGCGCTTTCCATCTCTGGTATGTATGATCACCGATTCTCCTTCAATATTGTTAAAATTAATTCCTCCCAGATTTCTCACCCGAATCATTCCATCAGGATCAATTCTTCTGATCATAAATCCCAAAGTGTCCAAATGAGCCCCAACGCATACGGTTTTCTCCCTGTTTTTTCCCTTTACCTTAATGTAGTTGGTGCGTTTCCTGTCATAACTTATGTCATATCCCAATTCTTCAGCCAGCTTTCTCATTACTTTATCCGTTTCCTCATAATAACTGACCGGACTTGGAGTTTCAATCAGCTCCTTCATCACCCTAAGAAGATATTCCTGATCCAACTGAATGTCCATATAGTTCCCCTCTCTTGTCTCCCTGGGGAGACAGCAAATTTATATTTATACATTCTAGCACATAAATAGTTATACGTAAACTAAAAGCCCAACAGATCTGTCCCGTTCTCTTACATGTTGATCAGCCCCAGCACATTGGCAATAGAACTGATCAAAATAACCAGAATAAATACAGGAGCAAGATATTTCATAACAAACCGGTACACGCCTTTTCGCTTAAATTTGGAGGATTGGCACACTTCCGTTTCTATTTTATCCAATCCTACAACTCTTACAACCAGAATGCATGTGGCCAGAGCCGCCAATGGCATCATAACAGAGTTTGTGAGGAAATCAAAGAAATCCAAAATTGACAGGCCGAATATTTTTATAAAGTCCAGAATGCCAAAACCTAAAGCGGAAAAAGAACCGAGAATCAGCATAATTCCGGTCATAACAGCGCAGCATTTCATTCTGCCCCACCCCATTTGGTCTTCAAAGGTTGACACACTGGTTTCCATCAGGGAAACAGCGCTTGTCAGCGCAGCAAACAGCACCAGCAGGAAGAATAAAACTCCCGCCATGGTTCCGCTTCCCATGTTTGCAAATACTTTGGGAATGGTAATAAACATCAGGGCAGGGCCAGCCTGAAGTGTTTCAGCATCACCGCCGGAAAAAGCAAATACAGCAGGAATAATCATAAGCCCTGCAAGAACTGCAATGGCTGTGTCAAACACCTCTACCTGAGCTGTGGAATGTTCAATATCTACGTCTTCCCTAATGTATGAGCCAAAGGTATACAAAACTCCCATGGCAATGGACAGAGAATAAAACATCTGCCCCATAGCAGCTACCACTGTCATTATAGAAAAATTCTTAAAATTGGGAATCAGGAAGTAGCGGATTCCCGCTCCGGCTCCCGGACGGGTCATAGAATAAACAGCCACCAAAACGGCAAGCACAACCAGCACAGGCATCATAATTTTGGCCATACGTTCTACCCCTTGTTTTACCCCTGCCATAATCACCCATACCACAGCTGCAGAAAATACTGCAAACCAGAATTCCACCTGCAAGCTGGAGGATGTAAATCCGGCAAAATAAACATCTTCAGCCAGAGCCGCAGTATTTCCCCGCAAATATTCAAATAAGTACTTGGTAACCCAGCCTCCAATTACGCAATAATACGGTACGATGAGCATGGGAATCACAGCGTTAATCCACCCTCCCAGCTTAAATGGAAGACCTTTTCCAAACATACCAAAAGCTCCCACCGGACTTTTCTTTGTCATTCTTCCCAAAGCAGTTTCAGAGACAATCAGTGCATAGCCAAAGGTCACTACCAGAATCAGATAAACCATAAGGAAAATTCCGCCTCCATATTTGGCAGCCAAATAGGGAAATCTCCATATATTTCCCAGTCCTACTGCTGATCCTGCTACCGCCAGCACATATCCTATTCTTCCTGAAAAGGTGCTTCTTCCGTTCCTGTGTCTGAGTATCTCATCTCTTCCATGATCTTTCATATATATCCCCCTAAGTTTCATTTCATATGTTTTTTGGAAAATCACGCCGAGCCTCTGTTTATCTAGAGGAAGCTGTCAGCTGCCGCTTCTCTCCTGACCGTTTACCAGATTCTGTCAGTGTTTTTTATCTTCTCAATAAGAGAAATATCCGCCGGCAGCCAGTCCACCCGGTCTGTCTCTTCCCTGGAAAGCCACAGAGCCGCTTCGTGTTCTTTTAAGATCAAATTTCCTTTTACAATCGTACACAGGAAACAGTCCATAGAAAGATGAAAATCCGGATAATCATATTCCACTGTATGAAACAGCTCTCCTACTTCTATTTCCGTATCTAATTCTTCTTTTATTTCCCTTTTAACCGCATCCCTGGAATCCTCCCCCGGCTCTACCTTTCCTCCCGGGAATTCCCAGCCGTCTTTCCAGGGGCCGTATCCTCTCTGAGTGGCAAATATTTTTTGATCTTTTACAATAATAGCCGCCGCTACCTTTATCTGTCTCATTTCAGTTTCCTCTCTTTTTCCTTTATCTATTCCTGTTTTTGGAAAATTTCATGCCCTTTGATTATAAGGAACGACGAAACCCTTGTAAAGAAGCAAAATTTATCTCCTCCAAACAGTATGGAATGATAATTCATTAACAAAACCCTAATATCCCTATTGACATTCCTGAAATTAGGGCTAAAATATAACTATAATTTAACAATTATTTACCAATAATATACCATTCAAAAGAAAATTATATGGAAAAAGGAGAGGTTATTTATGGCATTTCAGTTTATTATGCCGGGACAGGTTTTTATGGGTAAAAATGCTCTTCAGGCAAGTACTTCCACACTTGCCAGACTGGGGAGCAAGGCACTGATCGTAACAGATCCGGCTATGGTTCAGCTTGGCAATACCAAACTTCTGACAGAAGTTCTGGATACAATAAGCAAGTCCTATGTTATCTTCTCAGATATTACAGGAGAGCCTACTGACTCCATGGTGGAAAAAGGATTAAAAATCTTTGAAGAAGAAAAATGTGATTTTCTTATTGCAGTAGGCGGAGGAAGCACCATTGACTCTATGAAGGCAATCGCCATGCTGGCTGCCAACGGCGGAAATATTGACGAATACATGGGCAAGTCCATTGAGAAAGAAACTGCGCCCATGGTAGCCATTCCAACCACAGCAGGAACCGGATCAGAAGCTACACAGGTAACAGTAATTACCAACACCAAAAAGGATATTAAAATGATGCTGCGAAGCAGTGTTCTGATGCCAGATGTGGCCATTGCAGATCCTGCCTTCACTATGACTGCGCCGCCTAAAATCACTGCTTCCACTGGTCTTGACGCTCTTACCCATGCCATTGAGGCCTATACCTCCAAACGTGCCAATAAACTTTCTGATTCTTACGCTCTTTCAGCAGCGAAACGAATTTTTAAAAATCTGCCTGTTTGTTTCCATGACGGTTCCAACGGTGAGGCCAGAGAGGAAATGGCCCTTGCTGCCTTTGAAGCCGGCGTTGCCTTTAACAATTCATCTGTTACTGTTGTTCACGGCATGTCCCGTCCTATAGGCGCTTTGTTCCATGTTCCTCACGGTATGGCCAACGCCATGCTTTTAAAGGAATGTCTTTCCTATGTAGCGGACGGAACCTTTGAACGGTTCGGCCAGCTTGGCCGTGAAGTGGGAGCGGCTCACCATGATGATGATGATGTGACAGCAACCAGAAAACTGATCGAGAAGGTTGACTGGCTGTGCAGAGAGCTTCAGGTTCCCACACTAAAAGAATATGGAATCGATCAGACTGTTTTTGAGCGGCATATGGAAAAAATGGCCGAGGATGCCCTTATGTCCGGCAGTCCGTCCAACACCAGAAAACCTCTGGGAAAAGAAGATATCATGAAAATGTACAAAAATCTTTGGAAATAGCAGAAGATTGAAAAATCCTATATTTTGCGCAAATAAAAAGATTTTTAAAATTTTCCTTGACAATTATCCAAATAAGCCTATAATAAAGAACATCAATAAAATATTTTTGTAAATTCTAAGAAGAGAACAATGCTTTGTTCCAAAAGGATAATACAGAGAGCCTGTGATTGGTGAAAACAGGACTATCCCGGACAAAGATATCATCTCCAAGAAGCAGGCTGAACCCCTCATTTTTGCGGCAAGTAGGTTTTGCCGGTATCCACCGTTATTTGGAAAGCGTATGTCAGTACGTTAAGCGCCGCAGATTTTACCTGCGGAATCAGGGTGGTAACGCGGATATGATTCGTCCCTTTCAGATCTTACAGGTCTGAAAGGGATTTTTTTTATATGGCCGCTTTATCATTTTACCATTTTACTACTACACAGGAGGAACCTACTATGAAACAACTGCAAAAAATCAGTCAATTTCTATCCAATTACACATCTGCGGTAGTCATCGCCGTTGCTGTGGTCACTTTTCTTTTCCCCTCTCTCATGAATTGGGTCAACTATCAGATATTTACAGATCCTACCGGCAATAAGTTCACCAGCCAGTCTCTGATTCTTGGAATTATTATGTTCAGCATGGGACTTACTCTTACGACGAAAGATTTTCAAATCCTTGCCCAGAGACCTCTGGATATCCTTATTGGCGCAGCAGCTCAGTATTTCATCATGCCTTTTTTGGCATTTGTTCTCACAAAACTGCTTCGTCTTCCTGAAGGAATTGCCCTTGGATTAATTTTAGTAGGATGCTGTCCCGGAGGGGTTTCCTCTAACATTATGTCCTACCTGTGCGGCGGAGATGTGGCTTTTTCTGTAGGAATGACTACAGCTTCCACCCTCCTGTCTCCAATTATGACTCCAATGCTGGTATCTTTTTTAGCCAGCGGTACTTCCATTGACATTCAGGGAATCCCCATGTTTGTATCCATTGTTGAAACCGTTATTCTCCCAATCGGCATTGGATTTGTTCTCAACTATCTTTGGGGACATGTAAAACAATTTAAGGAATTTCAGACAATCATGCCTGGCATTGCTGTAATCGGCCTGGCCTGTGTCGTTGGCGGCGTTATTTCCTCCCAGGGAGCCAACTTCTTCACCTCAGGACTGGTGATCTTTGTGGCAGTTCTCCTTCATAACGGTTTTGGGTATCTGTTAGGATACGGAGCAGGCCGTCTTACAGGAATGAACACGGCGAAAAAAAGGACTATATCCATTGAAGTGGGAATGCAGAACGCAGGACTGGCTACCAACCTGGCTACTACCTCCGCCCAGTTTTCCGCATCCCCGGAATCTGCTGTTATCTGCGCGGTATCCTGCGTATGGCACTCTATCTCCGGTACCCTGCTGGCAGGATTTTTCGCCAGCCTGGACAAAAAGAAGGCCCATTCAGAAACAGCGGCAGGCAGCAGTCCCTCCAAAGCAGGCAGCAGCCAGACAGTATAAAATGTCTTAGGTTTCAGGTCTCCTGCAAAAAAGTATGCAGATACATTCATTTTAACCAGCTGCCTCCACAGCAAAAAAACCTTGGAGAGAAAACACAAAAAGTGCATCTCTCCAAGGTTTTTATTTCTTTCACATAACCTTTCATTCCCTATGAAATAAAAACTTTATATTCCCGCTTTTTTCCTCTCCCGGCATAACCCACAGAAGACCGGATTGTTTTTTATATCCCTTTGCATATAAATTAAAACAGTCTGTGGAACAGGACTGATTCTCAATGCAGAAAGCGTCTCCCTTGGGAGTAAACACTACAACATGACCAAATTCTTCAGACACCTTCAGGGTGAGGGTCATATCGTCATAATAGATTCTGCTGTCCTCTCCCTTTCTGCAGCTGGTATAAACATGATCCAGATTGAGGGAATCAACCAAAACCGGAACGGTCAGATCCATATCGGTTCCTTTGGTCTCTATGAGACGGCCTGTAGGAATCTTTTCCTCTGTCATCTCCATGACAGTATCTGCGGGAACCTGTATTTTAACCTGCTGCCCCCTCTTGCTGAAATAAGGATGAATCGCGATTCCGTATGCCATAGGAGCAGTACCTGTATTTTTCACCTTGTATTCCCACACGGCCTTCTCTTCCGTAAGACGAACTGTAACAAACAGCTGACTGGGGAAGGGATAGAAGGAGTAATCCGGCTGATTTTCATTCCATTCCACCATTCCCGTCAGGGCCACCTGTTTTTCCTCACAGATCTCCTCATATACCTGAAAGCTCATATTCTTCACCAGTCCATGCATTCTGGCAGCATACGTTTTATCTCCCACTGTAATCCGCTCTCCCTGAGACCGATTTGGTGTGGGATATAAAACTGGAACTCCATAGGTAGCTCTCCGCTCATACCTGCTTTCATCCCAGGCTATCACATTCTCTCCCTTCCATGAAAGAGCATAAATTTTCATCCCATCCCAGGGACTGACCAAAGCTTCCATATCTCCGCAGCTACATACGTAAACATCTTTCCCCTTCCATACATCCTTCTTTAACTGTGACATGTTATCCTTCTCCTCTCCACTTCTGTCATGATGGCAATCATTGCCCTTTTGCCCTATTATGACTTATTTTTTCTCTTTCTACAAGATCTTTTTTCCCTCCTCCATAAAAACTGGGACAGACTCCAAAAAACAGAAGCAGCCCCCAATGATTAGATTTTGATCTAACTTTTGGAAACTGCTTCTTCGTTCACAATCTGTCCCGTTTTTTCAATTATAACCCACAGCTGTTTAAAACGCTTTACGCAAATGGATTTTCAGAAGGATAAAGCATTCCTTTTGGCTGATTGAAACCAATATCCTCTACTCCTAAATATTTAAAGATCTCAAACAGCGCTTTGCCGTAATGGCCAAAGGCCACTGCGCCATGGTGAGGATAATTCTTCTCTACCAGAACGTGACGATAGAATCTTCCCATTTCCGGAATAGCAAATACACCGATAGAACCAAAGGAACGGGTAGCTACAGGAAGAACCTCACCCTGAGCTACGTATGCCTTTAACTGGCAGTCCGCTGTACTCTGGAGACGGAAGAAAGTAATATCCCCCGGCATAATATCTCCCTCCAAAGTTCCCTGGGTTACCTCTTCCGGAAGATTTCTTGCCATGATCATCTGATACTTCATGGAGCAGGCTGAAAGCTTTCTGGAGCAGGTATTTCCACAATGGAATCCCATAAAGGTATCCTTGTGGGTATAGTTATACTTGCCTTTAATATCTTCTTCATACATATCAGCTGGTACAGTATTGTTTATATCTAGCAGGGTAACCGCATCCATACTTACGCAGGTTCCGATAAACTCACTGAGAGCTCCGTAAATATCTACCTCGCAGGATACGGGGATTCCCATTCCTGTAAGACGGCTGTTTACGTAGCATGGAACAAAGCCAAACTGAGTTTGGAACGCAGGCCAGCATTTTCCCGCAATTGCCACATATTTTCTGTAACCTCTGTGCTCTTCCACCCAATCCAGCAAGGTCAGCTCGTACTGAGCCAGCTTAGGAAGAATTTCCGGTTTTAAATTGCCGGCTCCCAGCTCTTTCTCCATATCCTTTACCACATCAGGAATTCTCGGATCTCCCTCATGCTTATTGAAGGCTTCAAATAAATCAAGTTCGGAATTTTCCTCTATCTCTACGCCCAGATTGTAAAGTTGCTTAATGGGAGCGTTGCAGGCGAGGAAGTTTAACGGGCGAGGACCAAAGCTGATAATTTTTAAGCTGGAAAGTCCAACCAAAGTTCTTGCGATTGGAAGGAATTCCTCTATCATATCAGCGCACTCTTCAGCTGTTCCAACTGGATATTCCGGTATGTAGGCCTTCACATTTCTCAGCTTCAGATTGTAGCTGGCATTGAGCATACCGCAGTAAGCATCTCCTCTTCCCTGAACCAGGCTGTTTCCTGTCTCCTCGGCAGCGGCAATGAACATAACCGGTCCGTCAAAATGCTTTGCAAGCAGAGTTTCAGAAATTTCCGGTCCAAAATTGCCAAGATAAACTACTAAAGCGTTGCATCCTGCCTTAGTAATATCTTCCAATGCCTGCACCATGTGGATTTCACTTTCTACAATACAGATCGGACACTCATAAATATTCTTTTCATCGTATTTTGCCTTATAAGCCTCAACAAGAGCTTTTCTCCTGTTAACAGACAAGGATTCCGGGAAGCAGTCTCTGCTTACTGCAACGATTCCCACTTTTAACTCAGGTATGTTGTTCATTTTTGTTTTCCTCCATTCTGTCCGGAGAGAGAACACATGGTTCCCTTCCGACTCCTCTCTTTTCATGATTCCCCGTAACGTTTTTATTCAATGGTCAGGTTTTCACCCTTCAGGCCGATAAAGGCACCTTCCGGAAGCCCTCCCGCTTCATGGCCGATCAGCCATTTATTTCTGGCAAATAGAAGCCTGTCCTCACTGTTTTTCTCCTCAATGGTTTCCATATCCTGATTGGTTCCCATAGGAAGAATCACAACGCATCGAAATCCTTTGTCCTCTGTATGGCAGGGAGCATAGTGAAGGGTTGTTCCATAAACCTCAATTACGCTTCCAGCAGGAACCAGAAATGCTTCCATAAGGGAAGTATCATAGGTTCCGTCTTCAGCAATATCCTGCTGTCTGCCCAGAATCAGAACCAAATCTGTGACTGCTACATTAATCTCTGAATTTCTGTGGTATTCCACCGCATTCAGCTTTTTATTATGTCCATTGCAGTAGCCGACCTGGACAGGCATCTGTCCCCAGAGGTTCTTTTCCATCTCTTTGCATACAGACAGAGCCTCCATTTCCGGAACAGACGGAACATAGATTACATCTTCAGGAAGAGGTGTTTTTTCCATTTCCTGCAGCAGCTCATCTATCTGGTATCCGGTTATAATCCTTCCATAAGTCTTAAATTCCGGATCCGTTATCTTCTTAACAGAAATTCCCATATGTGCTCACTCCCATTTGTTTATTTTCCAAAAACAGCCTCATAATCCTTTTTGAACTTTTCAATTCCCTGGTCCGTAAGAGGATGCTTTGTCATCTGAACCAGTACTTTGTAAGGAACTGTGGCAATATCAGCTCCCGCTCTTGCACAGTCAATTACATGAATGGGATTGCGGATGCTGGCCGCAATGATCTGAGTCGTAATATCATGCATCTGGAAAATATCTGTAATTTCACCGATCAAATCAATTCCCGGCATGGAAATGTCATCTAATCTTCCAAGGAAAGGAGATACATAAGTAGCTCCCGCTCTGGCCGCTAACAGCGCCTGAGCCGCAGAGAAAATCAGTGTCACATTGGTCTTGATGCCTTCAGCAGTAAGTACCTTAACTGCCTTTAAGCCTTCTGTAGTCATGGGAATTTTTACTACCATGTTGGGATGAATTGCCGCAATCTGGCGTCCTTCTTCAATCATTCCCTCCGCTGTCTCTGTAGTTGCTTTTACCTCCCCGCTGATAGGTCCGTCTACAATCGAAGCAATCTCTGCGATTACCTGTCCGAAATCTCTTCCTTCTTTTGCAATGAGAGAAGGATTGGTGGTAACACCACAGATAATTCCCATGTCATTGGCCTTACGAATCTCATCTACATTTGCTGTGTCGATAAAAAAACGCATTTCATTTTCCTCCTTAAAATCTCAAAAAATATCTCTTTAAGAAAGAGCAGCCAATTCCTTGTAGCTGTCTTTCAAATTGTCATAAAGCCTTTTATACAGCTGATGGTATTTGTTATAGATCTCAGTCTGTTCTTTAACCGGGCTGGTAGACTGCTTTTCGCTGATCAGCTTTGAACAGGCCTCCTCCACAGATGGATATAACCCGCAGCCAACCCCTGCCAAAATAGCAACACCCAAAGCCGGTCCTTCTGTCTGAACTACGGTTTTTACGGAACAATCATAAAGATCTGCCAGCATCTGTCTCCATATGGGGCTTTTTCCTCCGCCTCCGCAGGCCATCATCTGGTCTACCTCAATCCCCATCTCTGCCAGAATATCATTGCAGTCCGCAAGAGAATAAGAAACGCCTTCCATCACAGCCCGAAGAAGATGGGCCTTTGTATGGATAGCGGAAAGCCCGAAGAATACCCCTCTGCAGTCTGGATCCAAATGAGGGGTTCTTTCTCCCATCAAATATGGAAGATAAATTAACTTATCGCTTCCCTCCGGAATCTTCTCAACATCCTGATTAATCAGATCATATACGTCAACCCCCTGCTTGTCCGCCTCTGCCACATAATCCTGACAGAAATTATCCTTAAACCACTTTAAGGACAATCCGGCGCCCTGGGTCACTCCCATCACATGCCAGGTACCAGGCACCGCTGCGCAGCAGGTATGTACTCTTCCTTTTGGATCAATGGTAATCTTACTGCTGTGGGCAAATACAACGCCGGAAGTTCCGATGGTAGTAAAAGCCGTTCCATCTGTAACTACACCCGTACCTACTGCAGCTGCCGCGTTATCTCCAGCGCCTCCCACAACCTTAGTATTCTGAGAAAGTCCTGTCATCTGGGCAATCTCAGGAAGCAGGGAACCTGTTACCTGACAGGACTCATAGACCTTGCCCAGCAGCGCTCTGTCGATCTCCAGCTTATCCAGCACCTCCTGGGACCAGCATCTGCCCGGAACATCTAACAGCTGCATTCCGCTGGCATCTGACACTTCTGTGGCAAACACGCCAGTGAGAACGTAACGGATATAATCCTTTGGAAGAAGAATGTGTCTGCAGCGCGCATAATTTTCCGGTTCATTTTTTCTCACCCAAAGAATTTTAGCGGCTGTCCAGCCAGTAAGGGGCGGATTGGCTGTAATCTCAATCCAGCGCTCTCTTGGCATAATAGCCAGCATATCCTCTACTTCTGCTCCTGTTCTCTGGTCACACCAGATGATAGAAGGCCGAATCACTTCTCCCTCTTCATCCAGCATTACAAGTCCATGCATCTGACCGGAAATACCGATAGCCTTAATGGAGTCTTTTTTTGCTCCGGACTGGGAAAACACCTGAGCCAGAGTATGAAGAACCGCCTGTTTCCAATCCTCAGGCTTCTGCTCCGCCCAGCCATTGTGAGGCTGATAAAGAGGATATTCCTCAGAAGCGGACGCAACCACACCGCCATTCTCGTCAAAGAGAACGGTTTTGGTAGCGGATGTCCCAACGTCAATCCCTATGAGATAATTCATTCCTTCTCCTCCTTTATTACAGTTAATTTGATTATAATATATAAGCAGCGAAAAAACGAGCTGTTAATTGTCCTTCTTATAGTCTTTTCTTGTACTTTTTTTATCTTTTCTTTTCTTGCTCTCCTTTTTCTTCCCAGTATCCTGTCATTGACAGCAAAAAAACCGCCAGGCCATGGAGCATCCCACAGCCTGACGGCAGATTTTCAGTTTATGTTCGATTATTCCTGAGAATCAGAATATACAGCCTCTTCCTCAGCAGCAGCCTCCTCCTGATTCTGGAGAGCTTTCATACTTAAGCTGATCTTCTTATCTTCCTCATTGAAATCTACGACCTTAGCCTCGATCTCCTGACCAATCTTTAATACATCAGCCGGCTTATCTACATGCTCCTTGGAAATCTGAGATACATGAAGCAGGGCATCCACACCTGGCTCCAGCTCTACGAAAGCGCCGAAATCAGTCATACGGGCAACTTTACCTTTTACAATATTTCCAGCAGCATACTTTACAGCAGCGTCTTTCCATGGATTCGTCTCCGGGAACTTAAGGCTTAAAGCAATCTTGTCACCATTAATCTCCTTGATTAATACCTTAATGGACTCACCAGCCTTGAATACCTTCTTAGGATTCTCAACTCTGCCCCAGCTCATCTCAGAAATGTGAAGTAAACCGTCCGCACCTCCTAAGTCAATGAAAGCACCGAAGTCGGTTACATTCTTAATGGTTCCCTCTACCACATCACCCGGATGGATTCTCTCAAATAATTCCTTCTGAAGTTCAGCTCTCTTAGCAATCATAAGCTGCTTTCTGTCGCCAATGATTCTTCTTCTTCTCGGATTGAATTCTGTAATAACAAACTCGATATCCTGATCTGCGTATTTAGACAAATCCTTTTCATATGTGTCGGATACCAGGCTTGCTGGAATGAAGACTCTAGCGCCTTCCACTACAACACTTAAACCACCGTCAAGTACCTGAGCAACCTTAGCTGTCAGCACTTCATGGTTCTCAAATGCTTCCTCCAGTCTCTTATTTCCCTTATCTGCTGCCAGTCTCTTGTAGGATAATGCAACCTGCCCCTCTCCATCGTTTACCTTAACGACTTTGGCTTCCATTTCATCACCTACCTGTACAGCAGTGGTGAGATCTAAATTCTGGTCATCCGTGTACTCGTTACGCGGGATGATGCCGTCGGACTTGTAACCTATATTCAAGACGATTTCATCTTCTTTCACGTCGATGACTTTACCAGTGACGATCTCTCCTGTACGTATTGTTTTTAATGATTCCTCTAACATTTGTTCAAAACTTAATTCTGACATTAGTATGAACCTCCTCGATAATATAATTAGGGGTTGAGGCCCCCGCAGTAATACCTATGCTGCGCACAGAATTCACACATTCAGGATCAAAATCACCTAGTGTCTGGATATAGTAAGTATTCTTACACTCCTTTTGGCATATCTCGTACAGCTTCTGGGTATTGGAACTGTTCTTTCCGCCAATCACAATCATGGCATCTACCTCGGAAGCTATCCGTTTTGCTTCCACTTGTCTTTCCTGTGTTGCATTGCAAATTGTATTTAAAACAAGTATATCATACCTCGTTTCGGAGAATTTTTCAACTAAATCTTGAAATTTCTTGTAATTAAATGTCGTCTGAGACACGATACACAATTTTTCCCCTTCCGGAAGAGCAAGCTTTTGAATCTGCTCAGGGGTTTCTACCACTAAAGTATGTTCATTTCCCCAGCCTTTAATACCTTCCACCTCAGGATGTGCCTCATTTCCGATAATAATCAGGCGGCGTCCGGCCTGATTCTGTTCCTGGGCAATTCTGTGAATCTTCTTTACAAAAGGACAGGTGGCATCTATAATCTCCACTCCATTGGCTTCCAGAATATCGTATACCCTTCTGGCTGCGCCGTGAGAACGGATAATTACTACTCCTTCTTTCAGATTCCTCAGCTGCTCTTCTGACTCAATTACCTTTACGCCTTTTGCCTCCAGATCCTTTACCACCTCTTCGTTGTGAATAATAGGGCCGTAGGTATAAATAGGCTTTGAAGTTTTTCCAATTTGCTGGTAAACAGTTTCTACCGCCTTTTTTACTCCAAAACAAAAGCCGGCGGTCTTGGCCACAATCACCCTGGGCCCTTCCTGGTTCTTGACAGACTTTGACACGAAATGATCCGGCTGGCTCATACCCGTATCCCCCTTTCCTCTGCAAGAGTCATAAGGCATTCCACCACTTCCTCTATGGTCATGGAAGAAGTGTCTACCAGCACAGCATCCTCTGCCTTTGTAAGAGGGGAAATCTCACGGTGCATATCACGGTAATCTCTCTCCTTAATTTCTTCCTCAATGGAAGCCAAATCTGCGGTCTCTCCCTTTTCCTGCAGCTCTTCATATCTTCTCTTTGCTCTGACTTCCGCGCTGGCGGTCAGGTAAACCTTCAAATCCGCATGGGGCAGAACGCAGGTTCCAATATCTCTTCCATCCATGATAATATTCTCCCGCTTTGCCAGCTCTTTCTGAAGCTGAGTCAGTTTCTCCCTCACTGCCGGATAAGCAGAAGTGACAGAGGCCGCCGCTCCCACCTGAGGGGTTCGGATCAGACTTGATACATTCTCTCCGTTTAAGAGAACCTGCTGGATTCCGTTGTCATAGGCAAGACTAACCTCAACTCTGGAAACCTCTCTGGAAATTTCTTTCTCATCTCCCAGATCCATTCCTTTTCTGGAAAAATATAAAGCGATAGCCCTGTACATGGCTCCTGTATCTACATATACAAATCGGAGCCGTCTGGCCACCTCCCTGGCTATGGTACTCTTTCCTGCTCCTGCCGGACCATCAATGGCTATATTATAAATAGTTTTCATCTTCACTGCATTCCTTTCATCTGGCTCAGGAAGAAATCTTTCAGACCACGAGCCAAAATTCTACCCTCTAAGTATAGACGAAAAATCACCTGGAATCAATACAAAGAACATTTCCTTCATGTGCAAAAAAACACCGGCAGCCTGCGATTCCATTGAATCCGCAGCAGACTGCCGGTCTGCCTTTCTCCTTTTCCCAGATAAATATCCCTACAGAGCGTCAAACTTCTTAGTAATTAATACCTGATATTGCCAGCTTCCCGTCTCTTACTCCAAAAACAATATTGGGTCTTCCGCTGTCATTTGAAAGTACAAAACCAGCCATGCTGGGAGACAGACTGTTTTCATCTGCTGCTGCCACAGAGTCTATCAGCTCCTGGGTAAAAATCTGCTCTGCACCCAATGCAATAAACTCATCTCTGGTTTCTACAGAGCCGCTGCTTTCCGGAATTCCTACGTATACCGGAAATGCTGTCAAATCTGCCAGTTTCTCCAGATCTTTCTCAGCAACTGCCGCTTTTATCTGGCTTCCAAATTCTGCCGCCGCTGCACTGTCTACGGCAAAGTTATCTTCAAATCCTTCTCCAGCTGCCTCAGCCTCTGTTTCTGCTTCCGTCTCCTCTGCCTTGGTAGTCTCGGCTGCAGCCTGAGTCGTTTCCTCCTCTGAAGTCTCTTCCTTAACGGTTTCTTCTGTCAATTCTTCCGTTGCTTCTGCAGTTGTTTCCGTTTCCTGAATCGTTGCTGTGGTCTCTGTCTGCGCCTCTGATCCCTGGCTGCAGCCTGTCATCAAAATTCCTGCAACAGCTGCAATAATCAATAAATTTCTCTTCTTCATAATTCTTTTCCTCACTTTTTGTTTTATTCTAACTCTCCAACCGCAGGCTGTAAACTTACGCTTAGATTGTCTTCCATTCTGTACATAGTGGCGCTCTTTCCGTCAGCTACCCATCTGATATTTTTGCTTCCTCCCTCAGAAAGCTCTCCGTCACTGACAGGTTCTGTTCCCATCAGCAGAGTAATCTGTTCCTGCCACTCTTTGACTTCCTCGTCAGTCACCTTCCTCTCCCCGCTGACAATATGAATGGAGACCGATTCAACGGTTCCATCCTGTCCGCATGTGGTGTACACCCCACAGCTTTCGCCCAGCAAATCCACCTGATAAATCCGTCCAATATAGAAGGAACGGTCTTCTGTCCAATTTTCTTCACCGCCTCCAAACAAATCCGCGGTATCCTCATCTTTCATCCCCAAAAGCTCCATAAGGCCGCCTAAATTGTCCTCATTATCAGCTTCTGTCTCCGGTTCACTGGCTGTTGTTTCTTCTTCTGTCTTGCTTCCCTCTGAAAGAGTCGTCTGAGATTCTGCCATATCTTCTGTTTCCACAGCCGTTCCCTTCTGGGGTTCAGCGGGACCCGCCTGTTGACAGCCAGTGAGCGCAAAGGCGGCAGCGGCACACCAGATAAACTTTCTCCATTCCTTCTTTTTCATAACTGTATCCCTCCTTACGAAGCTTTTTTCGCCTTTCTATTCTATAGATCATTTGTATGGGATAAAAGTTGCAAAAAAGAAAGAATTTTTATCAGATCTCAATTCTATACCTGATTGATCTGTTTTTTCAGCTGTTAATCAGGTAACTTTTTCATCATCCAAATATGAGGACAGCCTTCATCCAATTCTATGGCCCCGTAGGCATGATATCCCTGTTTTTCGTAAAAAGGGACAGCCCGCTGCTGAGCATGGAGACGCACCACGGTTCCTCCAGTCTTTTTAACCTGGGATTCAACTTCTTCTACAAGACGGGAACCTAGGTTTTTCCCCCGATGCTCTTTCAGAACTGCGATTCTTCCTAAAATATATTCTCCTGAATCTTCTCCCTGAAAAAAACGGCATGTTCCTGCAGGAACATTGTCTAAAAAAACAACCAGATGGAACGCATGACAGTCTGTATCGTCAAATTCTTCGCAAAATCCTTGTTCCTCAATAAAAACCTTCTCCCTGATTTTTGCTGCTTCCTTGGGAAGCTGCTGATAAACTGTAATTTTCATTTTGAATGCTCCTCTCCAAACAGAAAGGCATCCAAAAATCAACCTTATAGCACACCCCGTGCCGTACCTGCGGTTGATTTCTGAATGCCTTAACGATTGCAGATATCCGGTGATATCCAATCAGCAAATTTTTTCTTATTCTACCATGAGGACGTCCAGATGTCAAATCTTATCAGCTGCTTTCTCCTTTTACTGTTCCCCAGTAGTTAATTCCGTCTCTATAGATGATCCCTTGTCCTTGAAAGACCTTTTCCTCTTCGTCATATACGTAATCCGTAATTCTATACCTGGCTGTCCGTATATCACGGATTACCACATGAAGTCTTCCATCCGTATCTTCCCATACATCCCCCTCAGGAGTTCCAAGCTGAACAGTCTCATCAAACAGCTGATAGATTTCTTTTTCTGACACTGCCCGAACTATGAAATGACATCTGTCATCCAGGACAAGTTCTCCATCCGCTACCATATCTTCCTGCACAAACATCTGAAGCTGCCACTCTTTATCTCCATGAAAAAAAGGAACCGAAGCATACAATGCCATATTTTCCGGCTCTGCAGCCTTCTCCAAAGGGCTGACTGTAATTTCCCCTTCCTCTTTCTCTGTCTCCAGCTTTGGGGAAAGACTCTCTTCTGCTGCTTCCCCGGTTGTCTCAGCACTGGCCGCTGTTGTTTCAGCAGCGGTCTTTGTTTCTGTCCGGGAATTTACAGCCGGACTGCATCCCACCAACACCCCCGCACATAAAAAGATCATTCCCAATTCTTTTACAGTCATACGTTCCCTCCTTTTTATCCTGTCATATCTGCTGTCTCCTTAAGTTCATTATATCAGGAGGAGTCGGTAAGAGTGTTACATATCATTTACCAATTTCTTAATATAGCCTGTCTCTTATCTGTACGCTGTCAAAAGCTGTTCAATCTGCAAATTCAAATTTTCCAGACTGGTTATTGGATTGTCTCCGGGCATCTTCAGCCAGAGATGAAGCCGGTAATATCCTGATGTCTTCTTTTTTCCTTTTCCACAGTCTGGAGAAGCAGCGCGTATTTTCACAAGGACTCTTCTCTGTTCAAAAAGCGGGATAATAATATAGTACAGCCGGTCATCAAAAAAGGAAAGATACCCCAGTTCTTTGCCCGACTCATTTTTTAAATAAAGCCTGTGCTGATTCAGCCGTGAGGGGTATAAAACATCTTTTTCTTTTAGCATAATCAAACGGTCCTGGGATTCCAGCATAGCTGACAGATAAAAAATTCTGCCGTCTTTCTTATCCACAGTCATTTCTTTTGTCAGCTCTTTTAACAAGGCCGTTCCATCCATATACTGCTGAGCCAGAAGATAGGTGAGTTTTCCATGGATTCTTTCGCGGACCGAAGCCGAAGTCTTTTCGGCTCTTAAATTATCAATCTCATCCAGAATTTCTTTTCCGCACTGGTATATGCTGTGCAGAAAAAGAGGAAAATCTTCTTCTGTTTTCCACAGATATTTTCCCCTGGCAATACTAAATTTCCCAATAATTCTTCCCTCATAGTCCTCGGCATAACAAAAGATTTCACGTTCTCTGTATCCATGCTCATTAACCGGCCCGTCCCACGGATCTTCTTGGTGAGCAAAAGCACTTTTTCTGCTGTCTGTCCGGAGCTTATCGGTGTCTGACAGCACCTCCTTTTTCAAAAGGGCATAAGCGGTATTAATCTCCTGTGCGTCATAAGGATAAAGCATCCCGGAAGAAGCTAAAGCATCCGGATGCAGCCGCATTATAAGCTGACGATATTTCTTTTTAATTGTCTGCAGGTCTTCTCCTGGCCTGGCTCCCACAATCTTATAGGCTTCTGTCAAAGTCATGACTGTAACGAATGCTCCTTTTGTCTGGCGGTAAATCAGCTTAATATAAATCACATTCCAATTGGAATGTTGCATCAGGTAACATCTAAAAAACGTCTCTGATTTGAAACACTGATCTTTATTGGCTAGTTAAAATTATACGCTGTAACAATAGGCTCACGATTCTGTGTCACATCGTTAAAATACTCATAAAAGCTGATTCCCAGAAAACTTCCAGAAATATTATAAACATTCTGAAATCCATGTCCCTGTAAAGCCAGCACAGCATTGTAGCTTCTCTGTGAACTTCTGCAGTGCAGATACACCGGCCTATCTTTGGGAATTTCATCCAAACGCTGTCTGATCTGGCTTAAGGGAATATTAACCGCAGTTTTGATGTGTCCCTGAGCATATTCATGCTCCTCTCTCACATCAATAATATAAGCGCCGGACTCAACCAGGCCTCTCACTTCGTCCACTGTTATCTGCCGGAATGTTTTCTGAAGCAGATTGCATGCCACCATACCTGCATAGTTCACCGGATCCTTTGCAGTTGAAAACGGAGGCGCATAGCAAAGTTCCAAATCTCTTAGGTCGTCCACAGTGCCTCCGAATTTAATCAAAGTTGCTGCAACATCCACTCGTTTGACAGCGTCCCCCTTAGAGATTGCCTGGGCACCGAGAACTTTTCCTGTTGGAACTTCATATATGAGTTTATAATGGAGCGGCCAGCTTCCCGGCATTATTCCCACCTTATCCTGTGAAATGACATAGGCAATGTCATAACTGATTCCCTCCGCCTTACACTGTGCAGCTGTAAGTCCTGTACTTGCTGCATTGTAATCAAAAACTTTAATACAGCTGGATCCAATGAAACCGGTATTTCTTACAGGGCGCCCGTAAATATGATCTGCAGCGGCTCTGGCCTGTTTCTGTGCAGGGCCGGCCAGCGACACCATAGCGGGCTTGTGGGTCAAAGCATGAAATACTTCAATGGCATCTCCCACAGCATAAATATCCGGATCGCTGGTACAGTAGTTTCCATCTACCTTGAAAGCTCCGCGGCTGTTTAGTTCAAGGCCAGCTTCTTTCCCCAAAATTGTATCAGGAGTTACCCCTACAGTCATAATAACAGCCTCTCCTTCCACAACCTTTCCTGACTCAAGGACTATGTTGGACTCCTGGAATTCTACTGCCTTCTCTCCCAAAAACAGATTCACGCCTTTGTCCATAAGCTCTTTGTGAAGAATCTGAACCATATCATAGTCATAGGTACGAAGGATCTGAGGCATGGCCTCAACAAGCGACACCTTGTATCCCGCCTCAGTCAGATTTTCCGTTACCTCAATACCAATAAATCCGCCTCCCAGTACAGAAACCCGTTTCACTTGTTTTTCCTTCAGGTAGGAATAAAGCCTGGATATGTCAACAACATTTTTTACTGTAAAAACATTCCCGCCTTCCATTCCTTTTATCTTTGGAACAACCGCGTTGGCTCCAGGAGCAAGAATCAGCTTATCATAACTTTCCTCATACTCCTGTCCCTTCAGAAGATTTCTTACTTTTACCTTTTTCCCCTCCCTGTCAATGGACAGCACCATATGGGATACTCGCGCCTCAATGTTATATCGGGCCGCAAATTGTTCCGGATCCATCAGAATCAGCTTGTTATGGTTATCTATCTTTTCACTAAGCCGGTAGGGGAGACAGCAATTTGAGAAAGACACATGAGGCCCTTTCTCAAACATAATAATCTCTGCCTGTTCATCAAGACGCCTCAGACGCGCAGCCGTACTTGCTCCGCCTGCAACTCCTCCAACAATTACAAATTTCATTGTTTTATCCTCCTTCGTACTTACTATACAGCAAAACATGCCTTTACATGCATTGGCATTGAAACAGCCCATCTTCTATGTCCAGCCTGTATTGATTATATCATAAAGAATACTTGATTTCCCCTCTTTTATTTATTACAATAATTTCTAAATCAGGAAAACGGAGAAACGGAAAGGGGATTGAAAAATTATGAAGATACGAAGAGCAGAAGAAAAAGATATGGACGGCATCAACAGCCTCCTTAGACAGGTCAGTCTTGTTCACCATAAAGGACGTCCGGATTTATTCAAAGATAGCTCAAAAAAGTACACCGATGATCAGCTGAAAGCCATTATTCACGACGACAGCCGGCCTATTTTCGTGGCTGCAGACGAAAACGGTTCTATTTTAGGCTATGCCTTCTGTATTTTCCAGCAGCATATAAACGACAATATTCTTACAGACATTAAAACCTTGTATATTGATGATCTGTGCGTGGATGAAACCATCCGCGGTCAGCACATCGGTACGCTCCTCTATGAGAGCGTACTGGAATTTGCAAGGACTAAGGGCTGCTACAATGTCACCTTAAACGTATGGAGCTGCAACACAGACGCTATGAAATTTTATGAAGCAAAGGGATTAAAACCTCAGAAGGTTGGAATGGAAGTGATTTTGTAAGCTTTATTCCAATTCAGCCGCTGTCTCCTTGCCCATAAGGAGACAGCGGCTTCTTTTCTGATCTCCCTTTGCCGTTCTTTTCCTATGTCTTAAACCATATAACCGCCTTTCATAGGAGATACGGCATGATCTGAAAAAATCTTTAAAACCCCTTTTGTATATTTAGGAGGCTTTGGCTGCCATCTGGCTTTCCGTTCTGCCAGTACCTGTTCCACCTCTTTCGGCGTCATTTCCTGTCCCTTAATGCCCACAATAGCCAGAATTCGTTTCTCTACATCAATATAAATCAAATCTCCTTCCTCAACCAGGGCAATGGGGCCTCCTGTTGCCGCTTCAGGGCTTACATGACCAATGACCGGACCCCTGGAAGCCCCTGAGAAGCGGCCGTCTGTGATCAGGGCAACGCTGGCTGCCAAAGCCGGATCGGAACAGATTGCCTCTCCGGTATAAAACATTTCCGGCATTCCGCTGCCCTTAGGCCCCTCATAGCGGATAAAAACCGCATCCCCAGGCTTTACCTTTCCGCTCAAAACCGCATCGATACACTCTTCCTCACTGTCAAAGGGTTTGGCAGTCAAGGTTGTCCGAAACATTTCCTTTGGACATGCAGTATGTTTGATTACACAGCCCTCCGGCGCCAAATTTCCCTTTAAAACAGCGATACTTCCGTCAGTGCCTTTTGCCTGATTAAAATCCCGGATAATTTCAGTTCGCTTTATCTCTCGTCCCAGCTGTCTGCTTTTTTCCCTCAGGATTTCATCACAATGATCATAAAATCCGTTTTTCTTCAGTTCTTCCAGATTTTCTCCTAAATTTTTCCCCGTTACTGTGAGAACATCCAGATGAAGCATATCCCTGATCTCTTCCATAACCCGTGGGACACCTCCTGCATAATAGAAATATTGGGCAGGCCAGTCTCCCGAGGGACGAATATTCAGAAGATAATGAGCCCCCCGGTGCATTCGGTCAAACGTATCCGCATCCATCTCAAAACCAAATTCATGGGCAATGGCGGGAATGTGCATGGTTGCATTTGTAGAGCCGCTGATAGCCGCATGAACCATAATCGCGTTTTCAAAACTTTTCATAGTAACAATATCTTTTGCCCGGATTCCCTTCTCCACCAGCTTCATCAGCTGTTTTCCCCCATCGTAAGCCGCCTGTTTTAATTCGGGGGCTGTAGCCGGCATCAAAGCGGTTCCCGGAAGCATCAGTCCAAGTGCCTCTGCCATAATCTGCATAGTAGACGCAGTTCCCATAAAAGAACAGGCACCGCAGCTGGGGCAGGCATGATGTTTATAATAATCCAGCTGTTCCTTGGAAATCTCTCCCCGCTTCTCCTGAGCGTCAAACTTTCCAATCTGCTCTAAAGTCAGCAGCTGGTTTATAGCGCAGGCCGGATCCTGTTCCACATACTTTGGAATTATATGATAGGCTTCCATTACGCCGCCGGTTACTACCATGGCGCTCATATCCTTCAGACGTCCGATTCCCATAAGAATAGCCGGCATAGATTTGTCACAGCTTGCAATAAACATCCCTCCGTCAAAACCGCTGGAATTGCCGTGAACTTCTATCATATGAGCCATCATATCCCGATGAGCCAGGGAATAGTTGATTCCATCATGTCCCTGCCCTATTCCGTCGCACATATCTGTAACAAAATAGCGCGCCCCCTTTCCTCCTCCGTCTGCAATTGCCTGCATACTTTCATCTACAAGCCGATTCAGGTGAGCGCTGCCAGGATGGCTGTCCCCAAAGGTGCTTTCCACCAAAATCTGAGGCTTTGATAAATCTTCCACCGTCCAGCCCATCCCTATTTTCAGCGGATCGTTTTCCGGAGCCAGCTTCCTGATTTTTTGACTATAAAGTTCCATTCCATATCTCCCCTTACACTGTTTCTTCTTTTTCAAACATCTGATGTCTTATACCAGCATTTTTCATTTTAAACCAAGGCCATCCTAATAACCTCTACTTTACTACATTTTATCTGATTTTACTTGTTGCCTCCACACAAAAAACAGCTTTTTCTTTGAAACAGCCATATAACACAAACGCAAAAGGCAGCCTTTTATCTAAGGCCGCCTATGATATAAAAGCACATAACTGTACCGGGTGTGGGAAATTTTGTCCTGACAGTTATTTCGAATTGCTCAGCATCAGGCAAAATTTTTGCCTCCCTTCCTAACTTTTTTGGTATTGATCTGCATAGTCCTGGTTTCCTATGGCTTTCATTACAATTTTATACTCTTCTCCATTTTCCCACTGCTGGGAAAAGGATTCCAAATAGTCCATAACCGGATGGTCTATATTTTTTCTCAATTCCTGCCAGTTAATGTCGTCCTCTGAGATGACAAAAAAGTCGCTGGCAGCTGATTAAAATATAATTTCAAAGGTAATCTTGGTCCCCTCCAATTTACAGGATGCCTGATACTGTTCTATATGTCCTCCCATCTCATTCAGACTTACATCCACACCCTCCAGTTCATCCCCTGTGTGGATTTTAAGAGATTCATATTTGCGGGAAGACATCTTTTGATCCGTTTTCTACTGCCGACGCATAATCCTCCTTTTTACGCCTTTGGACTTCTTGGGGAACAAAGATCAACGGCTAAAAATCAGGATCTGTCTGATTGCCTCAAGAATTGGATTTAATGAATGGTAATCAACAAAATTAACTTTTTGATTAAATGTTTCTATCATTGCCCTTACTTCAGCTGTTTTTTTATTTTCCGGAAGATGCTTCGCTTTTGTATATAGAAGCTTCATCATTGTCCTATGCTTAAAATTTAATTTCTCATAGTCTATACCGCCTCTTAAATGAAAAACAGCGGCGCTATTCAAAATTTCTTCCGGTATTTGTCTGGAGATGGATTTTTTTATATTGTCTGTATTTTCTTTGTCACACACATCCGCTAACCCAACAGTAACAATAACAATTTTTGTATCTTTCTGCAGCGCCTTCACCGTTTTCTTTAACCCTTTGACGCCGCCTGCATACAGTCCACCCAAATGTATGATCAGCCCATAATCTCCTAAATCCTTTACATCTTCACAGCTTATCACAGGCAGTCCCGCTATTTCCCCCAATTTTTCAGCATAACGTTTTGTTGTTCCATACTGACTGCCATATACAATTAAACCTTTCATATATACTCCCAAACTTTTTTTCATTAGGGCGGATCTAATATGCCGCCTATGCTCCCATCAAATTTTTTTAAGAAGCTCTTTTCGTTTCTCCTCATACTCTTCTCTGGTTATTGTACCTTCCTGATAAAGCTCCTCTGCTGCCTTCAGACGCAGCTGTATATCTTTCTTAAGTTCAGAAACATTGGCGTGCTGGTCCAGATGTGCTGTACCCTTTCCGATTAGAGACTGACCTTCCTGTATAGGCCTGCTGCTTTCATCTATAAGAATTTCATGAGTACTGATACCCTTGTCAGAAAATGCGTTCATTCCATTGGAAACTATAATAATAACTGCCACAATGGTCCAGAATATGCCAAACAGCCCTGCTGACGGAATAGCTACCAATATACCGATCAGGCAAAATACGATCCCCACAAAGAATCCAATAAGCGACTGTGTCTTTCCCGGTTTTATTTTTATTTTCTTTGCCATTTTACACTCCCCCCTATTTGCTTTATGAAATCCACTATCTGTTTATTGCAGCCAGTCAAACTCCAGAATCTTCTTGGATAAATGGAATAAATTCCAGGCGGCTATAGGTGTATTTCCCACGGATCTCTGCTCCCTTTTCTTCGCTGATGGCAATTGCCTTTTCCAAATCACATTCCGGCCCGGCACAATAGAACCAGGGATTTTCCTGGTCTTTTTCTTCATTATAAATCACTGCTTCCTGTAAAATGAGTTTCTCCCCATCAAAGGAAAAATAAGTCCAGGAAGAATCTGCCGCTCCATTGGATCCCTCATTGGCAATCCTCCCATTTTCACAAAGGTAGTAACGATTTCTCTCCCAGCCATTCAGCACATGGATCAGCTTCCCTTCCCAAACAGTATAAATATCATAGACAACACTATGCTGACTGTCGCCTGGTTCCGTTCCGCTGCAGCCTATAAGCAGTTCATCGGTGCCGTCTCCATTAAGATCTCTCACCAAATACCCCGGCTCCTCAGCATTTCCAGATCTTTTTATAGCTGAGGAAAATCCGTATTCTGCCGGAATTTCTTCCTCTTGATCTAAAATACATTTTCTTGCGGCTTCTATGACGTTCTCATAATTCCATTCAGAGGCTTCTTCAGATACTTCCATTCTGCTCCCCCCTCTCTGGAAATTTATTTTTGCTCCGCAACCGCTGAGACATACTGCAGCCAAAAAGCCTATTGCTATTTTCAGAAGATTACAAAGATGTTTCATCTTTCTATCCATACCTTTCTTTGTCTCCTGCCCTCCTGAGCCCACATCAGGTGCCCCCAACTCTTTTTATCTGCCATCTTACTTAAAATATATCACATTTCCACTTTGCAGGTGTTACTTATGTCTTACCTTTTCCTTAAAAACAGGAAATGACAACCATAGAACGCTATTGTGTCAGGCGGCTTCAAAAAAAGAGATAGGATCAGCCATGATGTCACTTCTGATCATACCTCCTTTTCTCCTTCTCAATATTTCTTCGCCATTATCCTGAACATCACCGCATAAAGAAAAACCAGCAGACATATGGACATACCTGCAAGCACTCCCTGCTCCCGGTTGCCAGTCAGCATCCAGATAATACAAATCACCGCGGCAATCATCAGATATATGCTGAAAGCAGCTTCCTTAGCCTTCATAGAGATAAATGCGTATCTCTCATCTTTGGCCGCGGTCTCTATCCTTTTTTTATATTCGGGATTTGACTGCATGCGAAACGCTCTGAACAGCTGCACCACGCCCACAGCAAGGATTCCCGAACCCATTCCTGCCAATACTCCAGCGTCATCTGCAATTCCAATAAATGCCAGTATTTCTAAAATAGCCCCTACCACTATCTCAGCAATGGAAATCTTAAAAAACTTATTATCCTTCATCTTTTTCCTCCTCATAGATAAAAATGTCCTCAACCTTCATTTCAAAATATCTTGCAAGCTTGATTGCAAGTATGACCGAAGGATTGTATCTGCCATTTTCAAGAGAACTTATAGTCTGTCTGGAAACCCCCATCGCTTCTGCAAGTTCTTCCTGTCTCAGCCCTCTCTGCTTCCTTATTTCCTCAAGTCTGTTTTTCACTTTTCCCTCCTTATTAACATCTAGTATGTTGTTCCAGTCATCTGTCTTATGGATAAGTTCAGAACCAACGTAAAGTTTACTTTACGTATTTTATTATACTACATCCTGGAAATATGTCAAGTATACTTTACATATGAATTAGCTGATTTAGAACATGCAAAGACTAACAATCTGAGGTGCAGCGGTATGTTACAGTTGCAACATTGATATTGTCAATATTAGGCTGCCGTGAGGCAGTTTATTAAAGTGTGCCATTATTGGCTGTCCTCTACTTTCTTTCACAGTAACCCTCCCGTTCCGGCTATGCCCCAAAAACTGACATTTCCTTTACTTTTTTACAGCATCTGTTTATCTATCACGTATCCATCTCACAAAAATACAACCGTTCCGCATCGGTATCATAAATACCCAAGGTAAAGTTGAAAGACGATCTGTGCAGGATATCCGCCCCCGCTGCTATGCCTTCTTCCGCCTGCCGGTCAATCAGGCGATAGCTGCCCAGTTCTATATCCGGAATCACAGGCTCTCCTTCTTCATCTGTAAGATATGGATGTTTTTTGTCAAGTACTTTTCCCTGAAAAAAGCGTCGGAATTCCCTTTTTTCAGCAAGGGATTTTCCCTGCCTTCAGCGGGCATTATGCATCCCTGCGCATGAGGGCGTGCTCCATTCGGTAGCTTTTC
>DXFU01000045.1 GCA_019114305.1 Candidatus Hungatella pullicola
TATACTCCAGAGACCAGAGAGCTTAAGCTCAAAAATGACCGTTTACAGGACAAGCTGCGGGAAGTAAGAAGAGAGAAAGAATGGTTTATTAATCTGACCCTGGCAATTACAGTATTGTTTGGAATCAGCAGCACGCTTTTGGCCCTTACCTGGGCAGGGATTTTGTAAGGAGGAGAAGCTGGTACCAGAAATAAAAATGCCCCGTACAGTAGGAAGCTGCAACAGGGGCAAAGAAAAAGTTTGATTCCCTTTTATTATAAGGGAAAAGGAAGGAGAGTGCAATGGGATATTTTAAAACCTGCCCAAACTGTGGAGCCCATCTGGATCCAGGAGAGAATTGTGATTGCAGCGGGGATTATTACCAGGGAATCGGACCGGAGCATGGAATTTGTGTAAGAAAGGAAGATGCTTTTTGTTATGCTTTGGAACGGATCGCGAATGGAACACAGGAAGATAAAGATGAGTTTGAGGAATGGTTTTATTCCGGTAACTGGACTAAAAAAAGAACAAGGAGGCAGTGATGGAGAACGTAACGAATATTTATAACATGGAGATGGGCCGACCGACAGCAGCCGTCCGGAGTGTTACCACAGAGATGGCAGTAAGCCGCCAGACGCAGGAGGTTCAGGCGGCTATGGTGATTGCAAAGCGGTTTCCGCGAAATGAGGTGGAAAGCTATGGCAGGATTATGAATGCCTGCAAAAGAAAAAGTTTGGCGGAACAGGCGATGTATGAGTATCCAAGAGGAGGGACCAAGGTGACGGGCCCTTCCATTCGTCTGGCAGAGGCTATGGCGCAAAGCTGGGGAAACTTGGATTATGGCATCATTGAGCTGGAACAAAGGAATGGGGAAAGCCAGGTAATGGCTTATGCCTGGGATCTGGAGACCAATACCAGGCAGACAAAAATCTTTACCGTACCTCATATACGTAGCACAAAACAAGGAAATATTCCTCTCACAGATCCAAGAGATATTTATGAGCTGGTTGCCAATCAGGGAGCGAGAAGAGTGCGGGCCTGTATTCTAGGAGTGATTCCCGGAGACGTGATTGATTCCGCTATCGCTCAATGCAATGCCACGCTTGAGGGGCAGTGTCAGGGTCCTTTGATTGATAACATACGCCAGATTGCCAATACTTTTGGTGAAAAGTTTGGGGTTACGATTCCTATGTTGGAAAAATACATAGGCTGTCAAATTGAGAGCTTTTCTATGAATGACCTGATCCGTTTAAAAAAGGTATACCAGTCCTTAAAGGATGGCATGGGAAAAAGGGAGGATTATTTCGACATAGCGCCGGAGTCTTTGTCAGAAAGCTCTGAAGTTATCAATCCGTTTGAATCCAAAAAGCAGATAAAGGCGGGAGAAATGAGAGGAAAGAGTTCTGCAAAAGGAAAAAGCGCTTCCCAGGGGAAAAATACAGAATCGGCAGCCGTGAAGGGGCCAGATGGTACAGAAAAGGTAAATCCGGATTTCATTCCAGATGAACCTCAGGACACTCCTTTTAGATAGGGGGAAGAAAAGATGATTTTGACAGCCGAAAATTATTATAGTCAGGAAGCCAGTGAGCAGTACTTTTCGGTTTCCCAGTATAAGGATTTCTTGAAATGTGAGGCAATGGCAATGGCAAAGATACGAGGGGAATACCGCCAGCCAGTTACCAGGGCTTTGTTGGTAGGCTCCTTCGTAGACTCCTATTTTGAAGGAAGCCTGCCTCAGTTTATGAAGGAGAATCCTGAACTGTTCACTAGAAAGAATGAGCTGCGGAGTGAATTCCGGAAAGCGAACGAGATCATCGGAAGGGTGAAGGCAGACCCACTGTTCATGAGGTTCATGGGTGGGGAGAAGCAGGTGATCATGACCTTCTCCATGTTTGGAGTGGACTGGAAGATGAAGATGGATAGTTACCTTCCCGGTATTTGCATTACCGATTTAAAGATCGTAGCAAATTTTAGATCCCTTCCCCTATGGCGTTATGACCTGCAAGGGGCGCTTTACCAGGCAGGGGTAGAGAATGTAACCGGTGAGAAGCTGCCGTTTTATCTTGCAGTGGCAACGAAAGAGAGAGTAGTGGATCTGGACATCTTCCAGATCCCGCAAAGCGCCCTTGATGTTGCTCTTGCAGAAATCGCTTCCAATATCGACCGCTTTGCGGAGGTAAAAAAGGGCATTGTGCCGCCAAAATATTGCGGCAGGTGCGACTACTGCAAGTCCGTAAAGGCAGCAACGATACGCAATTACAATGAGTTATTTGATTCATAGGAGGAAATATGAGACTGGTAAAAATACTGGCAGACAGTGTACAGATCCGGACGGACCTTTCAGAGTTTCAGGATATCCGCATTAACGACTTTCTATCTGCATCTGATGGAACAGCGAGCCTGGTGATGATGGTCACGGGGCTTACGGATACGGACAGCACAGAGCGCATCGGGGAAGAGGATTTCCTGGGTGAGCTTACAGGGGTTAAGACCATTGACTGCACGATCATAGGAAGCCTGAAAGAAGGCCGGTTTGTAAAAGCCATTGATGTATATCCGACCACCTGTGTAGAGATCAGCCGGATCAGGGCGGAAGAGTTTGAACAGATGATCGTCGGAGACACAGCAGGTAGTTTCCAGATCGGAGCGTATGCAGCGTATGGCTGCGAGGCGTGGGTGAATGGAAATAGATTCTTCCAGCGCCATGCCTGCATTGTCGGAAATACCGGCTCCGGAAAATCGGAAACAGTGGCAAAGATCTTGGAAGAAACAGCAAAGCTGCCCGGCGCAAACGTCGTGGTATTTGATATTCACGGAGAGTACAGTAAGCTTTCCTATGCCTCCAATATTAAGGTCGGGGAAGATTTCCATTTCCCGGTCTGGCTGTTTGGTTTTAACGATATGGTGACCAATATCCTGAAGATCCGGGAAGAATCCGCTACCACGGTAATGACAGCACTCAGGAAGGCTTATTACATGGTATGCCCGGAAGGAAAAGAGAATAAGCCGTCCTACTTTAGTTATCAGCGTCTGATCCAGGTGTTGGAAGATATGGACAGCCAGATGGTAAGCACTGGCGAGTATTATAAGATCGGAGATAAGGCAGGGATGCCAAAGACCGTAAAAGGGGAATACAACGGGAAACTGACCGGTACTGTGAACCTGTTAAAAGACCGGCTGATGGACAGCCGTTACAGCTTCCTGTTCCATGGTGAGCCGCAAAGTTATCTTTACGAGGTGATGGAAGCTGTGCTGGGTGCGGAAAAACCGGTAAAGAACATAGACCTTTCCGGAATTCCCCACGATGTGGCATTGCCGGTTATCGGCGCGATCACCCGCCTGGTGTTCGACTTGCAGCGCCAGCAGGATATGGACCGCATCCGGCCGGTAGTGCTGGTGTGTGATGAGGCGCATGTCTATATCCCGGATAATTTCCAGCTTTCTGCCAGCCAGAGGCGTATGGTGGAGGTGTTTGAGGACATTGCAAAAGAGGGGCGTAAGTTCGGGATTACATTGTTTCCAGCGACGCAGAGACCGTCCGAGTTAAACAAGACCATCGTTGCCCAATGCGCCAACTTCATCATTGGCAAGCTGAACAACGAGAATGATAAGGCTCTGGTGAAGGGAATGCTGCCGGACGGCGATGACCAGATCATTGATTCGGTCACTATGTTCTGCCCCGGAGAGGTCCTGATCATCGGGGATGCAGTTCCGATCCCGTTAAAGATAAAAGTGGAACTGGCCAGAGAGCGGCCGATATCCAGAACTATTGATTTCTGGGATACATGGAGCCAAAAAACAGATTACGATATATCAGAAATGGTAGATCGGTATTTATAACCTCCTGGAATTTATTGTGTCACGGCAATACCAGGAAAGATCAGCCCAGGAAGGAATTTTTCTTTTCCTGGGATCCCTGGAAGGAGACGGATAATGGGAAAACTACAAAGAGAGAAAGGGAAAAGAGGGGAGCGGGAATTATCCTCCCTTCTTTGCGAATATGGTTACAATTGCAAAAGAGGTCAGCAATATTGCGGAGCGGAAGGAAATGCAGATGTGATAGGTCTTCCAGGTATCCATATAGAGTGTAAACGAGTCGAACGGCTAAATATATTAGATGCAATTGTACAAGCTGTACATGACGCTAAAAAGGGGCTTCTACCAGCTGTGTTTCATAGAAGAGATAGATCCGAATGGCTTGTAACCATGCGCCTTGATGACTGGATTGTGCTTTACCGGGAATGGGAAGCCGGCCGGGAACCGGCAAATGTCGATTAAGAAAAAATAAAGGGAGGCGGTTTCCTTGGCAGGCAGAGACTGCAGGAAGGATCTGGACTACTTCCCGAAGATGGTCAATTTCTATGAGGATGATAAGATATTTGATTTGCTGGATGAATACGGCCCACTGGGTGTGACAATTTACGACTGTATTTTAACAATCGTGTACTCAAATGGCTATTACGCAAATCTATCGAAAGACAAGCTATCGAAGATGGTCATCCGGAAAATAGGAAATAAATGGATCAAAAGTCAAAAGGTCGTCGTGCAAGTGGTAGATTACTGTGCTGATTTAGGACTTTTTCATAAAGACCTCATGCTGCAGAATATTATCACCTCTGTTGGAATTCAAAAACGCTATTACAAGATAGCTGTGAAGCTGATGAAGAGACGGCTCTATAGCAAAGAATACTGGCTGCTTGATGAAAACGGGGAGCCTTTATTAAAAGCACCCATTTTCCCTATTTCTTCGGAGGAAATGGAAATTGATTCGGAGGAAATAGACCAATCTTCGGAAGAAATGCAGGTAAAAAGAAAAGAAAATAAAAGAAACAAAAAGAAAGAATATAGGGAGTTTTGTATTTCCTCCGAAGAAATGCTGAACGAAGCATTTTTAAGATTTGCGAACCATAGGGAGAGGATTGGGAAACCTCTAAATGAGGAAACAGTCAGCCTTCTCACTGAGGAACTTAAGAAGCTGGGGAAGACAACGCAGGAGCAGGTGGAGATTTTAAACCGTTCCGTGATGAACGGATGGAGCGGAATCTTCCCTTTGAGAACTGGAGTCAGCGAGAGAATGGCAGAGGGAAAAGAGCATAGGAATCAGTTTCAGGACTTTCCTCAGAGACAGACGGATTATGACGCACTGATTATGAGCGAATTGAAAGAAGGACGGTGAAAGAATGGAAGAGTTGAAACGCCGGAAAGAAGAGCAGCAGCGCTGGTATGAGCTGCCTGTTACCTTGGAGGATACGGAACGCTTTATTAAAGGGTGTCTCCTGTCAGGAGTCAGATCCTATCTGGCCATTGGATACTGGCTGAGAAGAGTACATGATGAAAGGCTTTATCTGGAGGGAGGATATGCAAGTTTTGAACAGTATGTGGAACAGGTATACAGTAAGGACAAAGGCTGGGCCTCCAAGTGCATGAGAGTCAACCGGCAGTTTTCAGAGGGAGGGAATTCTCCTCATCTGGATAAAAGCTATCAGGGATACAGCGCTTACCAGCTGGTGGAGCTATCCTACATGTCGGAGGAGCAGAGGGAAGAGGCAAGTCCGGATTTATCTGTAAAAGAACTGCGGGCAATGAGAAAGCCAAAAGAGATTACGATTCCTTATGTAGAGCTTCCCGGCCAGATGAGCCTGGAAACAGATTTTGCGGAGCTGTTCCCTGAGCAGGAATCCATGACGGTTACGAAAGAAGCCGAAAAAGAAGGAGCCTTTGAGCCTTCTATTGAGGACGTTATGCCGAAATCAGAAACGGAAAAAGTTGTGATGTCACAACCGGAAAAACAGATAGAGGAATCTGCAACCTATGTGGAAATACAGGAAGAAGGAGCAGAAGCGCCATTAGAGCCCCTATCTGCATACGGAACCTCAAAGAGAGTATATCCGGAAGGCAGCTTGATTGCTGTAAGAGGCTGCGAAGGGGGCCATGACTGTTTTTCCTGTGCTATGGACTGTCAGATTAGGCAGGAGGAACGGTATTGCAGGGAGGCGCCTATGGGAAACCCATTCCCGTGTGAGACTGCAGGATATGGTTATGAGGAGCTTGGACAGTGGTGCCAGTTCGTAAACCATGATTTGGCAGCCCACAGGGAGGAAGATGGAGAGCCAAATCCCTGTTGCAAACAATGCGCGGAACCTTGTGAGTATATCTGCAGCAGAGCAATGAAAGCCTTAGCCCCACAGGAAGAAACGGAGGATCCCTCCTCTTTGGGGACCGAATCCATAATAAAACCTGATACTTACAACCGGGAGCTTCTTCTGGAAATGATCCAGAAAAATCAGGAAATGTTGAACATAATGCAGGGTTACTGGAAGTTGAATCAGCCTAAGTCGTATACCAAACACGTCATGATTCAGGAAGCATATGAGTACCTTTTGGAGAAGAATGACCAGAAACAAGAGGGGCTTCCGGTGATTCAACCGGAGCTTCCCGTTCTTAAGAATAACGATCAGAGGAAAGCGTTTCTGGACAATTACATAAGCTGGCCGCTTTGGATTGAGACGGAGGAAACCGGAGAAAGATATTACCGGTATGATCTTCCGGATGAGACCAGTATTATAGTCAAGGTATATCATGCCATGCTGTTTGATTATAAGATTACTGGAATCAGATATGAGGAAAGGTTTAAAGAAAGATATGGCCGGGAAGAGTTTTATTTATTACAGCCGGGGAAGTTTTTTAAAGATTGTGAGACAAACCGTTCCGCACTGATTGAAAAGCTAAAAGAAATTCAGAAGAAAGGATAAAAGAGACGATACATTTCTTCGATATGCCCCAAAGCGATCGCGTATACGTCCGGACACGGCAAAACAAAAAAAGCAGCCAATCGGCTGCTAAAGTAAGGGAGGTGTGGAAAAAGAATCTATGTAAAAAGGATTATCTCCTTGTTTGTGATTATAGGATAACTCGAAACTGTGAAGGAATTGTGAGGAAATCGTAAAAGGTTTGTGAATGGAGAAAAAAAACGTGCATAAGAACAAAGAAGGATATCCGGACCCGACCGCAGGCAGAGCCATAGACCGGGCGGATCAGCCGCCGGAGACAGTGGGATGGTATATTAAAACGATTAAGACATTGGCCGATATCATGGATCTGGAAATAGTGGGATACATACAGGTAAGAGACAAAAAGACCAAGAGGATTTGGCAGAACAGAAAGGGGCTGGACACACCATGAAAACCATAACCATCTACAACAACAAAGGAGGCGTAGCCAAGACAACAACGGCTGTAAATCTTGCCTACAACCTTACCAGAGAGGGTAAAACAGTCCTCTTAATAGATATGGATCCACAGGGAAACGCCTCCTCCTTTTATAAAAAATACAATGTCTATAAAAAGTCTATAAAGGATCTGCTCACAAATACTAAGACAGATATAACAACTGTAATCAAGCGTACCAAATTCGAAAATCTTCACATAATCCCCTCTGATCTTTATCTGGCTCAGGTAACGGCGGAAGAAATGCCCTACAGCTTATCCACCCTGAAAGAACGGATAAAGCCAATAAAATACCTTTATGACTACTGTATCATAGACTGCCCGCCAGGAATCGGAAACCTGAGCTTTAACGCTATAGAAGCCGCCGATAAAATTATAATCCCAATCAAACCCACAGCATACGCAAAAGATGGATTGGATACGGTTCTCGCATTTCTAAGAGCCTGCAAAAAAACAGAGTATAAGGCTCTGATAACCATGTATGCGAAGGGAAAGATGTCATTAAACACCATAGAGCAGATTCTAACAGAATATGACTGTGATTTGTTCGATACCGTAATCCGCCGCTCTGCTGCTGTGGAACGATCAGAGGCAAGAAAGCGTCCGTTGGCCAAATGTGCCACTCGTTCTCCGGCTACCTTGGATTATATGGATTTTACAAAAGAAATGTTAAGCGAGGAGGAAAGCCATGGCATCTTTGAATGATATCATCAAAAACAAATCTCAGGAAAGGAGGCTTTCTCCTTCCTTTGGAATCCAGATGATTCCTTACACAAAACTGATTCCATCTCAGGACAATCAATATTCTATGGATCATATTGTGGAGCTTGCCCAGATGATAAAGCTCTCCGGTGGGATTAAACAGAACCTCCTTGCCAGAAAAACGGCTCCAGATACGTATGAGCTAATAGCGGGTCACAGAAGAAGACTGGCGGCTCAGTACCTGGTGGAAAAGGAAGGATTAAAACAATACACGCTGCTTCCTGTCCATATATGTTCTTCCGCTGATCTGGCGGCGAGATTGGATCTTTACCTTACTAACGCTGGACAGAGGGATAAAACAGACTATGATCGTATGCTGGATATTGAAGGCCTGACAGAAACGTTAAAGGAAATGCAGCAGGGCACGGAAGAGGAGAAACAGATCTTCTGTCAGTTCTGCGAGGTTTCCACCCCGGAAGAAGTTACAGCCAGAAGATTAAGGGAGATCATGGCCGCAAAGCTTAAAATGAGTGAGACAAAGATTGCAAACCTGAAACACATCAACACAAATCTTTCTCCCGGATTAAAGGATAAATTCCGGGACCAAAAAATAGGAA
>DXFU01000046.1 GCA_019114305.1 Candidatus Hungatella pullicola
CTGGGATTTTGAGCATGCGGAAATTATGGAGCAGGATCAGGTAAGCGCCCTGGAATACATAGGAAAGAGGCTGATAGCCACTCATGTATCGGATACTCACAGTAAAACCAATGCCGATCTGATGCATGTTATGCCTTATTTCGGTGATATGGATTGGCCGTCTATTATGAGAACATTAAAAAGTATAGAATATAAAGGGGATTTTTCTTTTGAAGCTCATAATTTTGCCAATAGGCTGCCTGATGAAGTTCTGGATACAGCTTTAAAACTGAGTTATGAAATAGGTGAACACCTGATATCATTAATCTGTTAAATGTGCCATAAAAAGGGAGGAAGCCTGCAGGAAGGGGGGATTCCTGCAGGCTGAGTATGAAAAAAATGTTCTATATGGTTTGTTTTGCTTACGTATATTAATATACAAAGGTTATGTGAAGAAATTTTGATAAAATTGTAAAAGAACTGTGAACGGAAAAGAAAATTATTTTATAAGCCGCCGCGGCAATAACAGATGGGGAAGGTGAATTTTACAGTGACAAGGAACGGCTATCCAAAAAGTTTTTCTAATACAACAAGAACTCCGTCTTCTTCATTAGAGGGGCAAAGGTGTTTTGCGGCATTTTTTACGTTTTGGGGAGCGTTTTCCATAGCATAGCTGTGCGCACAATAGTTTAGCATTTCAATGTCATTGCCGCCATCCCCAAAGGCAGCACATTGGTCAGGGGAAATTCCCCAGCGTTCTGCAAGACGTTTTAGTCCCAATGCCTTGTGGCAGCCTGGCATAATTAAATCAATAGAGCCGTGTCCGCTTGCAGCAGGTTCCAGTTTTCCCTTCAGTCTTTCACAAAACATATTATAATAGAAATCAGTTTTTTCTTCTGGAACAGTAGGGGCGAATTTTAATATTTGATCATTGACCTTTTTGAAATCCTCTGTCCATTTCAAACGATGGTAGTAGTTTCTTGTAAGATCAAAAAAATCCTGGCTTACGGTTTTTCTCTGACAGTATGCGCTGTTTACTCCGCACAAAACATTTGAGATTTCAGGATATTCTCTGCAAAGATCAATCACAAAGTCTACCGTTTCCTTTGGCATATCTGCAGCAAAAACAAGTTCTTCATGGTCTTTTACAAATGCACCGTTTTCAGCTACAAAAGATAATTGGTGGTAATATCCGGGAAACAAATCCCTCAACTGGTAATATTGATTTCCGCTGGCCACGACAAAATGACAGCCGGCATCTTTCATCCTCCGCAGTATGCGTTGAAATCGTGGAATATCGTAAGTATAGTCAGACCGTACAAAAGTACCGTCTATATCAACAGCTACCATTTTTATTTCATTTTCTATCATGGGGTCTCCTTTTAATTCTGTACAAATTCCGTTTCAGCTTCTCCATAAACTAAATAGGTTGGTTATAAAAAGAACCTGACACAATAAGTCAGGTCTTTACGCAGAGAGTTGTACAGTTCTCAGCAGTCACCTGCATAATAGGAAACAACCGCCATAAAATCGTTTGGTTTCTCAAATGATAAGGTAAGAGGCAGGCATTTTCCATTTTTTTCGTACTGCTTTTCCAATTCTTTCTGAACCAGATATTGTCTGGTGATATCCATGTTATTGCCGTTTGGACAGAGTATCATAACCGAACCGCTGCATTGGTTTACTGTTTCTAAAAATCCATTTAAATTTAAAATATTTACCTTTATCATAGTACATACCTCCCAATAGTAATTTTATCTTCGATTACTATTATAGTTTTTGAGGTATAGAGATAATATCTTCTTTCTGTCAGGTTTTATTACGATTCTGCCATTTTCGGCGGTATTCCATCGGCGTATATCCTGTAAACCGGCGAAAGTTTTTTCCAAAGTAGCTGGCATTTCCAAATCCACAGGCATACCCGATTTCCGTTATCGGCTTTTGTCCGTCTGCCAGCATTTGACAAGCCATTTGTAAGCGGAAACTTTTCATATATTCTACAGGCGTCATATGCAGACAAGTTTGAAAAACCCTGTAACATTCCCGTTCACTTAAGAAGGCGGATGCAGCAAGTTGTCCAATGGAAATCTTTTCAGAAAAATGTTCATGTATGTATATCATCATTAATTTTATTTTGTCAGTGAGCCCATTGGCTAATTGGGTCGTTTCCTGAAGATTTGGACTCAATAGCTTCAGCAGCTGTATCCATATGCGGGACAAAGCTTCTCTAATATTAATTTCGTATCCAAATTCATCTTCTGATAACTGAAAAGTCTGGTAAATTAAATCTATAATACCGGCCTGTATGGGATTATCAGGATATAATCCAATTATTTCAAGCCAAGAAGCAGTAATGATTGGCATAACGTATTTTTCTTCCATTAGACTGCCGCAGCTGCCCCCAATTAATTGAGGGTCAAAAATATGAAGCAGCTGTATGTTCTTTTCTTTGCCGGCCTGAAATTTGGTCATGTGAAGTACATTAGAATTAACCATGCCGGCGGAACCAGCTGGAAATATCATAGTTTTATTGGGAGTACAGTAGGTTAGTTGTCCGCTTTCAATGAAAAACAATTCAATGGCTTTATGCCAATGCCAGGGGACAAAAGGTTCTCTATAGTAATCCAATTCTGCCTGTGAGGCAATATATGGAAAATTGGATGCAGCGTACGGCAGTTTTTCTTCTTTACTGCCCATTTGAAATTCTAAGTTACGTGTAATTATCATTTTATATGCCTCCTGATGCCAATTGTATCATATTAATAAGGAAAAAACAGTAGCATTCAAAAAGGAAGAGACTGCCAGCTTTTGGGAGGAAGTGAATCAAAGGAGTGTATGGCAGTGGATTTTTAGAAAAAGTTTTGTAAAGTCTGGTGGGAAACAAATAGAGGTTCCATAAAAGTGCAGTTATTGACAAACCGTTAAAGAAAAGAGATAGTTTTTTCAGACTCTCGTCTATTTTTCACAGGTTTTTGCAGGATCAGAGAAAAAGCTTGTCAAGAGATTTTTAATCGAATATAATATTGGGCAGAGAGCTGTTGTGATGGGACCTGTCAGGGAGCTGCAACAGCCCTTTGTTATCTAAATGGATGGAGGGTTGAAATCCCTTATGGCCTATTTATAGAAATTCGCAGTTGGAAGAAAGTCCTTTGTATTTTGGAAGGTTCGATTCCAACTATAAGGACATCCTATCAAACAGAAGGAAGCTGCGAAAAGGAGAGACAAAAGTTCAAAGGCCTGGAAGCTGGAAAGAACTTTATTGACAATATAAGGAGGAATATCTGTGGAAAGAGAAATGATTATTGTTCTGGATTTCGGCGGACAGTATAATCAGCTGATTGCCAGAAGAGTAAGAGAGTGTAATGTTTACTGCGAGGTTCATCCTCACACATTGTCCCTGGAGAAAATCAAAGAGATGAATCCAAAGGGAATTATTTTTACTGGAGGGCCAAACAGTGTATACAAGGAAGACTCTCCCCGCTGTTCTGAGGAAATTTTTAAGATGGGTATTCCCATCCTTGGAATTTGTTACGGTTCTCAGCTGATGGCTTACATGCTGGGTGGAAAAGTGGCAACTGCACCGGTAAGCGAGTATGGAAAGACAGAAGTAGACGTGGAGTCAAACAGCAGGATTCTGGAAAATGTCAGCAAGAAGACAATTTGCTGGATGAGCCATACAGATTATATTGAAACAGCTCCTGAAGGATTTTCTATAACAGCGCACACTCCTGTGTGTCCAGTTGCGGCTATGGAGTGTCAGGAAAAAGGATTGTATGCGGTTCAGTTCCATCCAGAGGTTATGCATACTCAGGAAGGAACCAAAATGCTTTCCAATTTTGTATATAATGTATGCCACTGTTCCGGAGACTGGAAGATGGATTCTTTTGTGGAAACTTCTATTCAGGCAATCCGCAATAAGGTTGGGGACGGCAAGGTTCTCTGCGCGCTTTCCGGCGGTGTAGATTCCTCTGTTGCTGCTGTTATGCTGGCTAAGGCGGTGGGCAAACAGCTGACCTGCGTATTTGTTGACCATGGCCTTCTTCGTAAAAATGAAGGGGATGAAGTAGAAGCAGTGTTCGGACCAGAAGGTCCTTATGACCTGAATTTTATCAGGGTGAACGCTCAGGAACGTTTCTATTCCAAACTTGCCAGTGTGGAGGATCCGGAGACAAAGCGCAAGATCATTGGAGAAGAATTTATCCGTGTATTTGAGGAAGAGGCAAAAAAGATCGGCGCTGTGGATTTCTTTGTTCAGGGAACCATTTATCCAGATGTGATTGAGTCAGGTCTGGGCAAGTCCGCGGTGATTAAGTCCCATCACAATGTGGGAGGACTTCCGGAGCATGTAGACTTCAAGGAGATTATTGAGCCTCTGCGCCTTCTGTTTAAGGATGAGGTAAGGAAAGCTGGTCTGGAACTGGGAATTCCCGAATATCTGGTGTATCGTCAGCCATTCCCGGGACCTGGCTTGGGAGTCAGAATCATTGGAGAAGTTACTCCGGAAAAGGTAAGAATTGTTCAGGAAGCAGATGCCATCTATCGCGAGGAAATTGCGAAGGCAGGAGTGGATAAGGGATTGGGACAGTATTTTGCCGCATTGACCAATATGCGTTCTGTAGGCTGTATGGGAGATGAGAGAACATACGACTACGCAGTGGCATTGAGAGCTGTTTTAACCTCAGACTTTATGACTGCCGAGTCCGCAGAACTTCCATGGGAGGTATTGGGAACCGTTACAAGAAGAATTGTCAACGAAGTGAAGGGCGTAAATCGAGTGCTGTATGATTGCACGGGGAAACCGCCGGCTACGATTGAGTTCGAATAGTCGGTGGTGGGCCAGAAATCCTTTATTTATAGGCTTTTCAGGCCTCTCCACCTTACCATTGCATTTTTATTGCATTTTTTAAATCACTTGCTTATGATAGATTGCAGTAAATTGATTGTGTGTATAATCTGCGGAACTATATGTAGCAGGTGTGAAATCTAAAATACCATCTAGTTGTTTGGCAACTTCAAAGTTGCTGTTGGGATAAAGATGACCATAGGTACCCAAAGTCGTTTGGATTTTTTCGTGACCTAAACGATCTTTGATAATCAATGGGTTCACTCCCATGCTAATTAAGAGACTGGCATGTGAATGCCCTTACGGTATAATTACGACAAACCGGAAAAGCCCCGTAGGATCAAGGGTTTTGAGGTTTTCAGTCTGATTTTTTCATCCTTTTCCAAACCGAAAAATCATACTGAAATAAGTCGAATTGCAGGAG
>DXFU01000047.1 GCA_019114305.1 Candidatus Hungatella pullicola
TAGCAATGCTGGAAGAAAATGAAGGGGATTTATACTTTGTCCTGGATCATTTCCTTGGACAGATGGAAAAGTTTTCCACAGATGAAAACACTGCTTTATTCTTCCTTGTCAAAAAAGAATCAGGTCAAAGAGGTCAGCAGCCATTATGATATTGGAAACGGGTTTTATGAACTGTGGCTGGATGAGACACTTAGTTACTCCTGCGGATATTTTAAAACCCATGAGGACAGCCTTTATCAGGACCAGGTAAATAAGGCGGATTATATTTTGCAGAAACTTCATTTAGAAAAGGGAATGACCCTGTTGGATATTGGATGCGGGTGGGGATTTCTGCTGATTGAGGCAGCCAAACGATATCAAATCAGCGGAACAGGAATTACTCTAAGCCATGAACAGCGGGAGCGGTTTAACAGCTGTATTAAGGAAGAAGGTTTGGAGGTAATCAAACGCTGCTTTGCTGGCTGGAAAATTACCGGGAGCACAGAGAAGAGGTGGTATGGATGTCTGACGAAACATTTGTCCGCATGTGGGAGCTTTATCTGGCATCCTGTGCCGCTGCCTTCCACAATGGAATCATCGATTTGCATCAGATTCTTGCCACAAAGGGAATTAATAATAAGCTGTCTATGACAAGGTGGTATTAGGAGGAGTTTATATGGGAATTCGTTACAGCAATGAAGAACAGAGTATTTGGGTTCAGGTATGGGCGGACAGCGCCAAAAAGGAATATGTATGCGGACAGATTATTGGTCACAGCGATGGTCTGTGGGGAGTTTTGCTCACCAATGGAGAGTATATTGATGTTCCAGAAAATCAATTCCGCAGAATGGATCTGAATATGCCAAAGGTTCACAGCCCGCAGGCTGCAGTCCAATAAAAAAATTTTAAGATTGAAGACAAAGACAGGAGTCCCGGCAGAAGACTAAGTAAGGATCGTTTGCCGGGATCTCTTTCCCCATCCCTGCTACAGGGGATGGGTTTTTTCTGAATTCCGGATCATATCGTGAAATTCTTCGGGGACGTGATCTTTTTCCATATTAAAATGAATGCTGCAGGTACCTGCTTCTTTTGCCGTTTTGTAATACCATTGCTTGTATTTCAGTACATGTATGGTTGCTTTTATCTTTTTTTCTTCTTCTTTCATAATCTGGTACTGACGGTTGATCAGTTCCAGCCTCTGATCAATGGTAGAATCCCCTTCTTCACACAGATCTATAAATTTCTTGATTTCCGAAATAGACAGTCCTGTCTGCTTCAGACAGTTAATAACTTCCAGAGCGGCAATGTCTTTGTCCTGAAACATTCGAATGCCGCCGCTGGTTCGTTTTACAAAGGGAAGAAGTCCTTCTTTATCATAATATCGCAGGGTAGAAGCGGGAATTCCCATAATTTTCGAAATTTCTCCGATTGTATAAGACATAATGGAAACCTCCTGAAATCTTATATCACTTTATCATTGCGCAGTTGTCCTGTCAACGGACAGAGTAAAATTAATTAAAAATGATTTTTCTGCAACTTTTTTTCGGTTACAATGATCTATAAGATAGAAAGACATAAAACAGAAAAGTTCAGGCAGTGCTGCGAGGTAGTAAATATGAAAAAGGATCTGTATGAAAAAATAGTTGACTATATCCTGAAAAATCAAAATAAATTTTATCGATTGGCTTTCAGTTATGTGCAGAATCAGGAGGATGCGCTGGACGTGGTTCAGAACGCCGTGTGCAAAGCCCTGGAGCATTACGAAGACCTGAAAAATGGAGACGCGGTGAAAACCTGGTTTTACCGGATACTGGTAAATGAAAGTTTGACGCTTCTGAAGGAGAAGAAGAGGGTTGTTTTATCAGGAGAGGAGGAGATGCCGGAGATCCCTTATGAAGAAAAAGGGTTTGAAATGCCGGATGATATGTACGCTCATATTAATCGGCTGGAGGAAGAGGTACAAAATATTATTAAACTAAGGTTTTATGAAGATATGTCTCTGAAAGAAATTGCTCAGATTATGGAAATGAATCTGAATACAGTGAAGGCAAAGCTGTACAGAGGCTTGAAGGCGCTTAAGGTGGTTATCCAGGAGGTGGAACAATGAAAAGGATTGAGGAAGCAAAAAGGAAATATGAGGAAATCCCCATTCCAAATGAGCTGTCAGAAAGGGTCATGATGGAAGTGGAGAAGGCAAACGAAAGAAGGAAAAAGGTTGTAAACAGAAGGAATATCTTCCTTAGAAAAGGCACAGTAGCCGCAGCTGCAGCCGTCTTTGTTTTTACTGCAGCGTTAAATACAAGTACGGCTTTTGCAGAAACGATGAACGATCTTCCTGTAATTGGAGCTGTTGCCAGAGTGTTAACATTCCGATCCTATGAAAAAGAGACCAAAGATTGGAAGCTTTCTGTAGAAATTCCTACCATAGAGATGATTGCGGAAGATCTGGGAGAAACACAATCAGTGAATGAAGAGATTTACAATATGTGCCAGCAGTATGCGGACGAAGCGGTAGCAAGAGCGGAAGATTACAGGCAGGCTTTTCTGGACACCGGCGGAACGGAAGAAGAGTGGGAAGCCCACAATATTGAAATTAAAGTCTGGTATGAAGTAAAGGCTCAGACGGATCAGTATTTGTCTGTGGCAGTTATGGGAACGGAAAACTGGACATCAGCATACAGTGAAACCAGATATTACAATTTCAATTTACGCCAGGGAAAACAGGTGACGCTGGAGGATATTTTAGGTGAGAATTACGCCCAGACAGCAAAAGACAGTATTCTTGCTCAGATGAAAGAGCGCGAAGAAACCAATGGTACTCAGTACTGGGAAGATGCCGTAATAGAAATCAGCAAAGACACCAAATTCTATATTAATGACCAGGGAAATCCAGTTATCGTATTTGAAAAATATGAGCTGACCTCCGGAGCAGATGGACAACAGGAATTTGAAATAACAGAAAGATAAAAGGCTGTAAAAAGTAAGGACCTGACAAGGGAAAAATCCCCGTCAGGTCTTTTTTTGTCTGCGGCAGTTCGATGGCAAAGTCTTAATGTTCGTGATGAAAAGGAACCACATCCTTTACTGCTTCTTGAGGAAGAATAATTTTGTTGTCATGGTCAATATCCACCAACTGATAACGGTCATTTCCCATCTGAAGTTCTTTCATATAGGTCAGCTGCCGCAGTCCGTGGCGGGTTTCCATACGCTCTACCAGATCTTTGTGGTCCTTTTCAGAAAGAGCGTATACCAGATCTACAGAAGCCTGATCTACTGCAAGGATGTCACGGGAGGCAAGAATTCCGATATTGGGAGTAACTACAGGCATAGCCGCTGTGCCTTCGCAGTCGCAGGAAACGGACATATTGCGAAGAACATTGACGAAGGTAATGTGCTCTCCAAAGTGATCAACAACCGCTTTTGCTGATTCTGTCATTCGCTCCATAAATTCTTCTTTTGCGATATCCCACATATCTGAGGAGCCGGGAGTTGTGTGAATCATAGCTTTGCCGATGCGGCCGTCTGCGCATCCAATGCCAATATTCTTATTGGAGCCTCCAAAGCCTCCTTGAGTATGTCCTTTGAAATGAGTAAGGACAAAAAGAGAATCATAGTTAAGAATATTTTTTCCCATGTACATTTCTTTAAACCATTTTCCTCCTTTTACAGGAAGAGCGGTTGTTCCGTCTGCATCCATAATATCTACAGGACAGAAGGTCCAACCGTTTACTTTCAGGGTTTCAAGATGCTGACTTGTGGTATAGCGGTCTCCCTCATAGTAGGTATTGGTTTCCACAATTGTGGCCGTAGGAAGATCGTTTTTAATCAGCTCCTCTACCCACGGTCTTGGAATAATGTTGGGACCATTTTTTTCTCCTGTGTGAAGCTTAATGCCTATTTTTCCAGTCATGGTTTCATTGACAAGGGAGAAGATTTTACGGAGGCCCTCTGCGGACAAATCTCTGGTAAAATAAACGGTGGATTCACTGCCTGTGCGCTCATTGTAAGGGATGTAATGTTCTCCTCCTGTCCCAGGTATGATTTTTTTTGCTGCCATTTTCATTGCTCCTTTCTCAGGTAATAAATAGTTGTGTATAATTCTTTTATACTCCTTTAAGTAAGGTTTATGTCAAGAGGAAATTGCAAAAACCAGCCCGGGTATCTTAAAAAGATATCCAAGCTGGTTTTTGTCTGGCAAAAGGGCGAGGATAAAACCTTTATTCCTCTCCGTGTTTCTTCTTTACATACTCATCCATAACATCCGCGATCATTTTTGAGTATTTGACTGCTTCTACGACAGTTTTGGCTCCTGTTACCACATCTCCTGATGCGAAGATGCCTTCCATAGTGGTTTCGCCCTTTTCATTTGTTTTAAGAAGGCCTTTGGAATCTACCTGCAGTTCCTTATCACGATTTACAATACGGTCCTGAGGTCCCTGGGAGATTGAGATAATGATACTGTCAGCCGGCACAAAACGAGCGGTTTCTTCATGCTTTATCAGCTGATTGTCTTCTGTCCACTCTACATCGCAGATCATTACGCCGTCATCTTTGATTTCAATGGCTGTCTGGAGCAGCTCAAACTGAACGCCGTCAATTTTCGCGTACTCTACCTCTTTTGGAGAAGCAGCCGGCACTTCTGTAATGGAATAAACAGTAACGTGATGGGACCCTTTTCTTACTGCAGTTCTGGCCACATCCATAGCTGCGTTTCCTGCGCCGATGACAACTACGTTATTTCCAAGATCATAGACGTCTGGGTTATTAAGATAATTGATGGCGTAATGAACATTGCCGAAGGTTTCTCCCGGAATGTTTAACTTGTAAGGTCTCCAGGTACCGGTGCCGATGAAGACAGCGTCATATCCGTCTTTCAGCAGATCTTCAATTCCGGTGGAACCGCCAAGGGCAAAATTAGGGCGGAACAGGATTCCCAGTTCCCGCATCTTTTTATAATACCGGTCAAGAATGGATTTTGGGAGGCGGAATTCCGGAATTCCATAGCGGAGAATGCCGCCGATTTTTTCTCTTACTTCGAAAATGGTTACTTTATATCCCCGGCAGGCCATAAGAATGGAAATGGTAATACCGGCAGGTCCTGCCCCTACTACACCGATACGGTGGCCGTTCCAGGGAGCTTTTTTCAGCTGCATTTTGTCAAAACAGGTGTCAGAAATATAATTTTCTATAGAAGAAATATGAACCGGCTCTCCCTTAATACCTTTGACACAGTGGCCTTCGCACTGCTTTTCATGGTCACATACGAGAGAACAGATGACAGACAGCGGATTGTTGGCGAAAACCATCTCTGCGGCCTGGCCCATTTCTCCGGCGAGAAACATCTGTATCATGTCCGGAATTGGCGTGTTAATCGGGCAGCCTGTCCGACATCTGGGTTTTTTACAGTTTAAACAGCGTCTTGCCTCATCAATTGCGTGAAGTCCCATTTTTGTATCCTCCTCTTTTTCCATACTGCTTTTATTATATAAACTTGTGGCTGAAATAGCAAATGATTTGGCTCAATTTGATAGAATTTATACTGGAGACTGAAAAATAAGGGTTATTGAGTCTGATATAGATGGGCGTAACCCCATTTTTGGCGTATCAGCTGGCTGAGAGCGCATGGTGTGCATCCCATGGTTTGATACTCCCAGAGAGCCGATTTCCCAATGCAGGCAGCTGGAATATTGACAAAAATGCACAGCAACAGAATCATATGCCGGTAAATTTCTGCCAGCTTCTGGCTGGATGTAAAAGGGGAGTCGGGGCCAGAACTGCGTTAAAGCTCCAGATCATAAATATCGTCAAAAGAAATTTTTGTATTAACAATTTTTATCACTCTGGCAGTTGGATCAATTCTGGATACCATGCCTGTGGTCTTCAGATATTCATGGCTGCAGTAGTATACAACCGATACGATCTGGTTTCTCTGAACCATTTTAAGAAGCCGGTCCAGCTCTTCTTTACGCTCCTCTGACAACTCTGCTTTAGGAACAACGATTTTTTCTTTCTTTCGCAGTGCTTCCGGATAACTTTTTAAAGCTGCAAAGGGCATAAACTGTTTCGCCCGTTCTTCTCTGCTCATTTTATGAACCACTTCTATGACCTCCAATCTGTTGGTTTCGTTCTCTGGCCGTAGCCTTTTTCTCCAGATTCATTCCCTTTAATATAGCGTTTTTTCCGAATTTTTCTTTAATTTCCAACATGGCTGCCTGCATTTTGTGCTCTTTTTCCAACAAAAGAGGATCGGTAAACAGATCATACTGCTGCCAGGCTTCATCTACAATATTGTTAAAGGTGAGCGTAAGCCGGTGGACGGGGAGAGTGGGATCTGTAATACGGCGGTAGAGCTTTACCGAATATTCAATCAGCTGTCTGGAGGAGCTGGTGGTAATGGGCAGGGAGATGGTGCCGTGGGCGGGCCTGGTCTCAAATTTATGATTGTATCCTACAGACAAAGTAATGGAATCAGTAACCAATCCCCTGTCTACCAGTTCCAGAGCCATCATATCCGCCATCTCCTTGACAATGAGACCCCCGTCCTCAAAACTGTAATCACAGCCAAGAACCTGTCCATGACAGATGGAATTGGCTTTCGGCTTGTATGCTTTAATATCTGCAATGGTTACCGGTTCCCGTCCCCAAGCGTGATCAATGAGAAGCTCTGCATCGACTCCCAAAAGACGGTATAAGGCTTCCTGGTCAGCGGAGGCAATCTCTCCCATGGTGTGGATTCCCAGAACTTCCAGACGCTTGGCAATTCCGGGTCCAATGCGCCAGAAATCTGTGAGGGGACGATGGTTCCACAGAGTTTTTTGATAGGTTTCCTCAGTCAGAATCCCAATGTTGCCGCCGGAATGTTTGGCCGTAATATCCAATGCGATCTTGGCAAGATACAAATTGGTTCCAATACCACAGGCCGCTGTGATTTTGGTGGTATTGACAATGTCGTCCATAATTCTTTTTGCCAGTTCCTCGGCAGGAAGACGGTACATGGGAAGATAATCGGTGACATCCAGAAATGCCTCGTCAATGGAGTAAACATGGATGTCGTCTTTGCTGACGTAGCGCAGATAAATGGAGTAAATTTCTGCGGAATAATCGATGTAAAGCTGCATTCTGGGAGGGGCCATTATATAGTTGATGGAAGAAGGGATCTGAAATACCCGGCAGCGGCCGGGAACTCCCAAAGCCCGCATGGAAGGAGAGACGGCCAGGCAGATGGTTTTCTCCGTCCGTTCCGGGTCAGCGACGACCAGATTTGTGGCAAAGGGGTCCAGTCCCCTTTCGATACATTCTACAGATGCATAAAAGGATTTCAGATCAATACAAAAATAGGTGCGGGTGGTAGTACTTGTCACAGGCTGCCTCCTTTCTCCAGAACAAATTGGTAAAACAGACGGACGGCAGGAGCCATGTAAGTCCTCCTGTCATTTACCATATAAAAAAATCGTTCCCAGGAGGGAAATTGAAGGGGAAGAATTTTAACATTCAGCTTTAAAAGAAGATCCATATAGGGAACCAATGCAATACCAAATCCATGAGCCACCAGACCGGCAATCACCTGGTCTTCTTCTGTCTCGTAGGCGATCTGAGGCCTGGCTCCGATTTCTTCGAAAAGCTTGTCAGTCACAGCGCGCATGCCGGAACAGGGAGAGAAAAATATATAGGGATAGGGAAGAGTCTCCCTAAGATCAGCACGGTTCCTTTCTGCCAATGGATGATTGGCTGGAACAATGAGGACAAGATCCTGCCTTCCCACCGGTATGGCTGTGAAATTTGTCAGATCAGAAGGCTGGGAACAAAACGCCAGATCAAATTGTTTTGCAGCGAGTCCGTCTACAAGCTGTTTCGTCACTCCGGTATGGAAGGTGAAGTGAATCTCCTTATCCGGATAGGCCGCCAGAAAAAGAGAGGCCAGGCGGGGAATAAACTCTACGCCAAGAGTTCGCAGAAGACCCAGGCGAATCAGACCATTTCCGTTAGCGCTTTTCTGCAGAGACAGAATTCCTTCATCTAATGTGGAAAGTGTCTGCCTGGCGCAGGCTAAGAATTCCTCCCCAAAGGAGGTAAGCGCAGTGTTGCGCCCGTTTTTTTCAAACAGAGAAACACCTAATTCTTCTTCCAGCTGAGAAATGGCATGACTGAGACTTGGCTGGGTGATGCAAAGCTGCTGGGCAGCTTTTGTGTAATGGCGTACTTCTGCAAGCTTGACAAAATACCGCAAATAAAACAGATTCAAATAAACACCTTCTTTCTACTAAAAGCATAACACTTTTTATAGATGCAGTCTATGATTTAATAAAAACTATTTATTTGTTAAACAGCTTATCTTGAGTTACATTGGGAGACAGTAATATATGGAAAAATCAGTCCGCAGGGAAGAGGATTGATTTGGAACAAGGGAAAAATGTGACTTTGGAGGATAACAAAATGGAGAGACTATGTCTGGAGAGGAAAGCAGGAAAACGTTTTGGAAGAGAAAGATCCACATCTGTGGAAAAGGGAGAGAAAAGATCTCAGCTCTTAATCTTGAGAGGAGAGGTGGCTTTGGCTGTCGCTGTGCTCATGAACAGCTTTGGGGTTGTGCTTATGCTTTATTCCGGAGGTGGTATTTCAGCTATTTCCAGTGTTCCCTATGCATTTTCCCAGGTGTTTCCATGGCTGTCCCTGGGAACCTGGACCTATATGTTTCAGACGCTGCTGGTGTTAAGCCTTATGATTTTGAGGAAAAGATTTGTTCCTCAGTATCTGTTCAGTTTTGCAGTTGGGGTGATTTTCGGTAAGATGTTGGATTTTTATGAACTTTGGATTCAGATTCTTCCCCAGGAACTGCCATGGAGAATGGTTTATTTTGCTGTCAGCTTTTTTGTGATAAGCGTGGGAATTGCTCTGTCTAATCGCTGCGGCCTTCCCATTATTCCCACAGATTTGTTTCCGAGGGAACTGACTGAGATTACCAAGGCTCCGTATTCCGCCATTAAAATCACGTTTGACGTCAGCTGTCTGTTTGTAACAGCTGGGCTGACAGGAATCTTTCTGGGCTATATTGACGGATTGGGAATGGGAACCGTTCTGGCAGCCTTAACAATGGGAAAGGCAGTTGCAGTCATAGGAGGATGGATAGACAGGAAAATAAAGTTTGAATCTGTGATGGCGAAGTAAGCAAAAAGATTCCCTGTTCGCGCTTGGCTCTTGTACCCATTACCTGCCTGTGATACAATGTGGAAAATACGGATAGGGCAGTGAGAGAATGGGGTCTATTATTATTGGAGATATTCATGGCTGTTTTTATGAGCTTAAACGCTTGCTGGAAAAAGTGAGATTCAGAGAGGACAAAGATCGGGTGATCTGCCTGGATACCGGCTGTGTCTATGGCGGAAAGCTTACGGCCATGGTGGCAAGGGAGGAATGTATTATCTTACTTCTGTACAGCGTGAAAGGCCAGATATGGCATATGATTTTTAAGCTGGATAGGCTGAAATACAAGTGAAAATCTGAGAAGACCGGGAGGAGAAGAATATGAGGGTAGAACTGAAACAGTGGACGCAAAAAGACAGGGCAGATTTGGTACGCATCAGCAACAGCGCGGACAGAAGCTATTTATCCAACCGTCTTCCCTATCCCTACACAGAAAAGAATGGGGACTGGTGGCTTAATATGGTAAGTCAAAATGAGGGGAAGGACGGAATTTTCAGAGCAGTTACAGCTGATGGAAAGATTGTGGGAAATATATCTGTGGAGAGAAAATCTGATGTTTACGAAAAAGATGGGGAAATTGGGTACCTTCTGGCCGAGGAATTCCGCGGCAGGGGAATTATGTCCAGGGCAGTGGAGCTGGTCTGTCCCATAGCTTTTGAACAGCTTGGGCTTGCAAGGATTACAGGTATGGTATATGAACCAAATGGCGCTTCCAGAAAGGTTCTTGAAAAAAATGGGTTTGTTCTGGAAGGAATAATGAAGCAGGCGGTCTGGAAAAATGAAAAGCTGTATGATTTGTTGGTGTATGGGAAATACAAAGAATCTTAAGATGGCGGGATTTAAAGAATTTACTGAATAATTTATAAAAGTATTAAAAAGTCACTGGAACAAATTGACAAACTGCAGCTTATGTAGTACGGTTAGCATAGTAGGCCTCTTATTGATAAAATAACATAAAAGTTACATAAACAGGAGGCGGATAGGAGTGCTGCTTTATGAAATCTGCTGCAAAAATCGACATGACTCAAGGCTCTATTATGAAAAAAGTGCTGCTTTTTGCCCTTCCTATTTGTGCCGGAAACGTGCTTCAGCAGCTGTACAGCACAGTGGATACTCTGGTAATCGGCAATTTCTGTGGTTCTGTTTCTCTAGCGGCGGTGGGAACCAGCAGCCAGCCGGTGGAGATTCTGCTGTGCATTTTTCTTGGACTGGGAACCGGCGTATCTATCCTGGTGTCTCAGTATACAGGACGGGGAGACCAGGAAGCACAGAGAGAACTATGTGCCACAGCTATTTCCTTTCTATTTTTGTGCGCTGTTCCATTAAGTGTCTTGGGGCAGTTTTTGGGGCCGTTGGTTCTTCGGTTTATGCAGGTTCCCGACGATACCTGGGATTTGGCTAATTCCTATATTGGAATTATTTTCTGGGGAACTTTGGGAAATATGGGATATAACATGAACGCGGGAATTTTAAGAGGAATGGGGGACAGCAAAGCATCTCTGTTTTTCCTTTTGATTTCCTGTATTGTAAATATTGTGCTGGACCTGGTGTTTGTGGCAGGCCTGGGTATGGATGTGGCGGGAGCTGCTTTGGCTACAGCTATAGCGATGTACTGTTCCTGGCTGTTCAGTATTTTCTATATTCGAAAACAGTATCCTGAGCTTGGGTTCACCTTTCTTCCCCATGGGTTGAGCAGAAAGATGTTAAAGGATATTGTTGTAATTGGTCTTCCACTGGGACTGAACAGTTCCATCTACTCCATTGGACATGTTCTGATGCAGTCTTTGATCAATATGCAGGGTTCTACCTTTATCGCCGCCTGTTCTGTCAGCGGAAAAGTGACTGGAATTGCCAATGTGGCTATTACATCCATGTCATCAGCGGCAACTACTTTTTCCGGGCAGAATCTTGGAGCGGAGAATTACATCTATTTGAAAAAGGGAGGAATTCGGATTCCGTTGGTATCCGGATTGATAACCTGTTCCGCCGGTCTTGTGGTGACCGTTTTCTGCCGCCCTATTCTGGAACTGTTCACCAGGGATCAGGCGGTACTGGAGCTGGCGGTGCGTTACATATGGGTGGTTCTTCCTTTTACCTGGGCCTATGGGGTGTTTAACTGTATTATCTGCTTTGTCAATGGTATGGGAGAGATTCGTTTTCCAACTATTGTCAATATCCTTACACTGTGGGCGGTGAGAATCCCGTGCGCGTATGTGATTGCTGCCTGTTTTGACGGAGGATACGTAATGGCCAGCATTCCTGTAAGCTTTGTTTTTGGAATGGTATGCATGTTAAGCTATTTCTTCTCCAAGAGATGGAAGAGAATTAAGGAGCTGGCGGCAAAACAGCAGCTGAAGTCCGTGAAAGGGGGAAAATGATTTCCAATATCTGATGTTCTTATGTTCCATCCATTGTAATTTTTCTTTTCTTTTTTTATGATATAAGCAGTAAGGCTTTATCAGTATACTTTACGGGAAAGGATGGAAGAACATTGGAACGGCCAAATGTTTTATTTATTATGACGGACGAAATGCGGGGAGACTGTATGGGCGTTGCGGGACACCCGGATGTAAAAACTCCCTATTTGGATACTCTGGCTGAAAAGGGAATCTATTTTCCTAATGCCTATTCTGCCTGTCCCAGCTGCGTGCCCGCCAGGGCAGAGCTGATGACTGGGCTTTCCCAGAGACATACCGGACGAGTGGGATACGAAGACGGGGTGGATTGGAATTACAGGCGGACTTTGGCAGGGGAGCTTTCGAAAGCGGGATATTATACCCAGTGCATTGGAAAAATGCATGTTCATCCTCTTCGGAGCCTGATGGGATTTCATAATGTTATTCTCCATGACGGCTATCTTCAGGCCTATCGGAAGGCTTCTCTTCCATTTTATGAAAATCAGCTGGTAGCAGATGATTATTTTCATTGGCTTAAGAAGGAAAGAGGGCTGGAGGCGGATATAATTGACACAGGGATTCAGTGCAACAGCTGGGTTGCCAGACCATGGCTGTATGATGAGATGAGTCACCCTACCAACTGGGTAGTAACGGAATGCATAGATTTTCTGCGCAGAAGAGACAGACGGATGCCTTTTTTCCTGATGGCAAGCTTCGTCCGTCCTCATGCTCCTTATGATGCGCCTCAGTCTTATTTTGATCTGTATAAGGATAAAAACCTTAAGCCTCCGGCAGAAGGAGACTGGGATGACAGACAGGCTTTGAAGGAAAATGGAAGAATTTACGATTCTTTCTGCGGGCCTGGGGATCCTGAGATGATCCGTCAGCAGCAGGTAGGATATTACGGCTGCATTACTCATGTGGATCACCAGATAGGAAGACTCTTGCAGGCTTTGGAATCTCAGGAGCTTTTGGAAGATACGATTGTAGTATTTTCTTCTGATCATGGGGAAATGCTTTCAGATCACTGCCTGAACCGGAAGGCTATGCCTTATCAGGGAAGCATACGCATTCCTATGATTCTGTCAGGATCGGAACGCTTTCTGGGACGCTGCAGAAGAGTGGACAATAGACTGGCTGAGCTTAGGGATATTATGCCCACTTTATTGGAGCTGGCTGGAAAAGACAGCTGTGGATTAGACGGAATTTCTCTTTTGGACAGAGAACAGAGAACCTATCTTCACGGAGAGCATCAGGCTGATGGTCTGGACAGGGGAAATCAGTTTATTGTGACGGAGACAGACAAGTATATATGGTTCCCCCAGTCCGGCAGGGAGCAGTATTTTAATCTGGCTGAGGACCCGGAGGAAACCCACAACGGAATATGTGATTCCGGATATCAGGAGCGGATACAGCTTCTCAGACAGATACTGACAGAGGAGCTAAAAGGTTGTCCGGAAGGGTATTCTGACGGCAAACACCTGTATGAAGGAAAAACAGGAAAGGCTAGTTTGGATTTTGCTGTCGGGCAATAAGACTTAGCAGTCTTTGAAATTCTAAAGAAATTCAGGAAAGAAAAGGAAGAAAAATTTAGAATTTCTTGTGGGAGTCCAAAGAAATTTGCAAGAAAATTCCAGAGAATTGTAAATAAGTCTTAAAGCATAAGGGCCGCCTTTATGGTATAGTAACTCCATGTTCCTTCTGAGGAAGGAACAGCGCGGAAAGGCAACAAAAGAAAAGCAGAGCTGTCTTGACAAGACGGCAGAATGGAGTTGAGCATGAAAAAGAACAGAATTTACGTATTAACAACAGCGGCCCTGTTATCTCTTACTGTTGGATGCAGCCAGGTCAGTAAAACTGTTTCCCAGACAGAAAAAGCATCAGAGAGTGCAACATCGGAAATTCTTACAGAAAGCCCCTTGTCCGGAGAAACAGAGACTGCCCCAAAAGCTGTCCAGCTTAAGGATTTTGTGGGATATTGGCAGCTGGATGGGCAGAAAACCAACGAAAATTTGAAAAATTACACTTCCGTGTATGATATGTTTGGTACAGGGCTGAAAGATTACGGTTCTTCCCTGTACGTTGGTGAGGACGGCCTTTTGGAATACTCCATAGGAATTAACAGTTCCGGAAGCGGAAGCCTTAAAGTGGAGAACGGTGCGGCAGAGGCAGAGGTGACTTCTTATGAAGATACAGCGGCTGACGGAAAAAATAAAATTCTGAAAGTTTTCCTGAATGAGACAGCCGGCGCAGTCTATCTGATAATGGAATGGGATGGAGAGGAGCTGTACTGGGCTCCGCAGCAGATGGACGGAGAGGCAGGCCTGACAGGAGTCCAGTTCCCGGATACCATCAGTCAGGTATATGGAGAAACGGGAGACTATGAGGAACTTTGGAAGCTGATTATAAGTACCTTAGGAATTCCGGCTGATGATCAGGAAGGTACTGTGTACCGTTACAATTATGTGGATTTGGATGAGGACGGACAGGAAGAGATACTTGCCGTAGTAACAGGACCTTACACCACAGGTTCCGGCGGAAGCAGCGGTTTGTGGGTGAAGGAAGGAAGCGGTAAGCTGGAAGTGCTCCAGGAATTCACATTGATGCAGGAGCCGGTGATTGTCAGTGACGAAATGGCAGAAGGCCATCACGTTTTAATGGTTCCATATTCTGGAGACGGACAGAATCAGTACTCTGTTTTGAAGTATAAAGATGGAAAGTACCCCAATGTTTCTAACGGAGAAACAGCAGACAGTCTGGAAGGTGTATCCGGCCAGGCGGTTCTTGTTCCATAAGGGGGGAGCAGAAGATGCCGGGAACAGCAGAAGCTATTCCCGGCATCTTCCCGTAGAATTCCGTTCAATTAACTGAGCGTGGAGAAGCAGGGTTCCGATAGGGACCCTGTTTTTTAAGCTTTCTAAGGCATAGTAGCCGCTTTTTCCCAGCTGGATTCTGTCCTGGCGGACGGTGGTTAAGGGAGGGGAAGTGTGGGCGCAGATGGGGATGTCGTCAAATCCTATAATGCTTAAATCTTCCGGAATGCGGTAGCCCAGCTGCTGACACTGTATCATGGCTGCGTTAGCCACCAGGTCATGGCTGCATACTATAGCAGTTATTCCCATATCCAGAAGTCGGGGCAAATGCTTTTCGATACATTCTGTAATGTAAAAAGCGCTGCCTGCACAGGAAGGCTCCCCCTTCAGGCCGTTTTGCTTTAGGGCCTGGAAAAAGGCCTTTTGTCTGGCAAGCATAATATGGGAAGCCAGAGAACTGCTGAGGTAGCCGATTTTTTTATGTCCCAGCTTTTTTAAATGAGATATGGCCAGCTCCATCCCTTCATTGCTGTCAACGCCTACATAGGCAATATTTAGATTGGCCGTAATATAATTGTCATAGAGAACTGCTGGGGTTTTGCTGGAAGAAAATTCTTTCATCCATGGATCGCTGAAGGAAAATCCCAGAATAAAGGCCCCAAGGTAATTGTTGCGCAGCATATATACGTCATAAGAAATATTTTTCTGAAGCTCCTGATCAGCTGATACAATGTCTACTTCATAACCTGCCGGTTCTGCCATTTGGCGGAAGCCAAGAATGATATCGTAACCAAACTGATGAGGTTCTTTATACTCCAGATTTCCGGTAATAATACACAGCTTTCCCAAGGAGGTTTTCTGACGCCGGATCTTTTTGTATCCCATCTCAACAGCTGTTTCCAGAATGCTTTTTTGTAAAGTTTCGCTAATATCGGGGGCGCCGTTTAAGGCCTTAGATACTGTGCCTTTAGACACTCCCAGCCTGTTGGCAATATCTTGTATGGTAGCCAATTTTCTACCCCTTTCTCAATCATAAAGCTTTTCCTCAATTATATTCGAGTTTGTGGAAAAAATCAAGAAAAAATATAGGAAAGTTTCGTACTGAGAGTTTGTTAAAATCTATAAAAATCCATGGTGTTTTCTGTGCAAACCAGACAAAATACTGCATAGATTATAAAAAGGGGATTGACGGAAAGGAAAGAACTGTGTATGATAGAAATGTAACGAAACAATACGAAACTTTTACGGCGATAAGTTTTAAAAGGAATTATGGATTTTACCGACATTTTTGCTTAATAGTCGGCAGGAAGGAGACTTTATTGTGGAAGAGGCATTAAAAAAACAGCTTCAGGAGAAGTTTGGAAAAGGGATAAAGGAAGCGGAAAAAGAAGAGATTTACCAGGCTCTTCTTTGCATTGTGAAGGATAGAGTTAAGGATATACCCCATAACCAGGGAAAGAAAAAGCTGTATTATATTTCTGCTGAGTTTCTCATTGGCAAGCTTTTGTCCAATCATCTGATTAATTTGGGACTTTTTGACGAGACAAGACAGGTTTTGGCTGCCTATGGCCATGATCTTGGTGAGATTGAGGAGGCGGAACCAGAGCCCTCCCTGGGAAATGGAGGGCTGGGACGTTTGGCTGCCTGCTTTTTGGATTCCATCGCCACTCTCGGTCTTCAGGGAGACGGCATTGGACTTAATTACCATGAAGGGCTGTTCCTGCAGCAATTTGCGGATCACAAACAGGTGGAGGAAAAGAATCCGTGGATTACCAGGGAGGGCTGGCTTATAAAGACAGACCGTCATTTTAAGGTTCCCTTTAAGGATTTTACTCTTACCTCGACGATGTATGATATTGACGTTACAGGATATAACAGCGGCCGCAATAAGCTTCATTTATTTGATCTGGATACGGTGGATGAATCCATCATTCAGTCCGGAATCACCTTTGACAAAAGGGATATCAGCAAAAATCTTACTTTGTTCCTATATCCTGATGACAGCGATGAGGCAGGTCATCTCCTTCGCATTTATCAGCAGTATTTTATGGTAAGCAACGGGGCTCAGCTGATTTTGGAAGAAGCTGTGGAACGAGGAGCAGATCTTCTTCATCTGGATGAGTATGTATGCATTCAGATTAATGACACCCATCCAACAATGGTGATCCCGGAACTGATCCGCCTGCTGATGGAAAAAGGAATGAATGAGGATGAGGCAATTTCTGTTGTCCGCAGAACCTGCGCTTATACCAATCACACCATATTGGCAGAAGCTTTGGAAAAATGGCCGGTTTCCTATCTGGAAAAGGTTGTTCCCCATCTGCTTCCCATTATCCGCAGTCTGGACAAGAGGGTGAAGGAGGAATTTGAAGATCAGAGAGTTGCCATTATAGATAAAGAAGATCGGGTTCATATGGCTCATATTGATATTCACTATGGATTTGCGGTCAACGGAGTTGCTGCTCTTCATACCAAGATTCTGAAAGAGTCTGAGTTAAGACCGTTTTACGAGATTTATCCGGAAAAATTCAACAATAAAACCAATGGAATTACGTTCCGCCGATGGCTGACTCACTGCAACTATAAACTGGCCTCTTATTTGGAGGAGCAGATTGGACCGGCCTATCTTCAGGATTCTGCAGAGCTGAAAAAGCTTCTGGAGTACCGCCGCGATCCACAGGTTCTGGCCAGGATTAGAGAAATTAAAAAGGAAGCTAAAATTCAGCTGAAGAATTATTTAAAGGAGACCCAGGGACTGGAGATTGATGAGAATTCTGTGTACGACATTCAGATTAAGCGTCTCCACGAGTATAAGAGACAGCAGATGAACGCTCTGTACGGAATTTATAAGTATTTGGAAATCAAAAAGGGGAATCTTCCAAAACGTCCCATTACTATGATTTTTGGGGCAAAAGCAGCTCCTGCCTACACAATTGCCAAGGATATTATCCATTTGATTCTCTGTTTGCAGGAACTGACTGCCGCTGATCCCCAGGTCAGCCCTTATCTTAAGATCGTTATGGTGGAAAATTACAATGTAACCAAAGCGGAGAAGCTGATTCCTGCCTGCGATATTTCTGAGCAGATTTCACTGGCTTCCAAAGAGGCTTCCGGAACCGGCAATATGAAGTTTATGCTTAACGGCGCTGTGACTTTGGGAACAGAGGACGGGGCGAATGTTGAAATTCATCAGCTTGTAGGCGATAAAAATATTTACATTTTCGGTGAAAAGTCGGAAAATATAATCAAGCTGTATGAGACAGGAGAGTACAGCAGCAGAAAGCTGTATGACACAGACCCTCAGATTAAGGAGCTGGTAGATTTCCTTGCGGGTGAGGAACTGTCCGCTATTGGGGATCCGGAGAATTTGAACCGGCTTTACGAAGAAATCCGCAATAAAGACTGGTTTATGGCCCTTTTGGATTTAAAGGATTATATCAGCACAAAAGAACGGATGCTGGATGACTTCCAGAAGGAAGAGGAATGGGCAGAAAAGATGCTGGTTAACATTGCTCAGGCCGGATTTTTCTCTTCAGACCGAACCATCAGAGAGTACAACCGGGATATCTGGCATCTGTAAGAGCCAAGGGTCATACGGCGGGAAAGGGGACTAAATTATGAAAGAAACTGGAATTTTAATGCCGGTTTTCTCTCTTCCCTCCCAATGGGGACTGGGGGAGTTTGGAAAAGAGGCTGTCCGGTGGCTGGATCTGCTTAAGGAAAACAGCATATCTATCTGGCAGATTCTTCCTCTCAATCCGGTGGGATATGGAAATTCTCCTTACCAGCCATACTCCTCCTATGCGGGAGATGAGCTTTATATCAGCCTGGAAAAGCTTTATGAGGAAGGACTGTTAAGTCAGCTTCCGCCTCCTTTCAGGCAGTGGGAGAGGAAGGTGGACTATGACCAGATCAGACAGTGGAAGGAAAAATGGCTGAAAGAGGCCTTCCAGACTTTTGTCCGCGCAGGAAGAGATAAGGAGGAGGAGTACCTGGAATTTATCTCCCAGGACTGGGTAGAACTTTACGGCGCCTTCCGCGCTATGAAAGAAGATAACGGGGGAACCTGCTGGAATGAGTGGCCAAAGGAGGACAGACAGTGGCCAAAGAATCGAAGTCCTTTGTCTGCAGAAAGGCAGGAGACGGTCAATTACCACAGGTTTCTTCAGTATATTTTTTATCGGCAGTGGACATGGGTCAGAGAAAAGGCAAGGGAAAGAGAAATACGGATTATGGGGGATATGCCCTTTTATGTGGGAGTGGATTCTGTAGACGTTTGGGGAGGAAAGGATAATTTCCTTCTGGATACTGACGGACGGCCTGTTTTTATTGCGGGAGTTCCGCCGGATTATTTCAGCGCCACAGGCCAGAGATGGGGGAATCCTATTTATGATTGGGATTACATGAAATCTCAAAATTATCAGTTCTGGGTAGACCGGATCGGATACAGCAGCCGTTTGTTTGATATTATCCGCATTGACCATTTCCGGGCTTTTGATACCTTCTGGAAGATTCCTGCCACATGCCCTACAGCCATTGAAGGACAGTGGATTGAGGCTCCCGGATATCAGGTTCTGGACCGTCTAAGAGAGGCTCTTCCCCAGGTGAATCTTGTTGCTGAGGACCTGGGAGAGCTGAGACCGGAGGTGCTGCAGCTAAAAGATCACTATGGCCTGAAAGGCATGAAGGTGCTTGTGTTTTCTATAAGCTGGAACCGGAAATACGCCTATGATAATTTCGGAGAGAAGAAGAACTTGATTATCTATACGGGAACCCATGACAATTCTCCTCTGAAAGAGTGGTATGAAGAGCAGAACACCGCCAGACGGCGTAAACTCCGCCGTTTCCTGAAGAAAAAGGGAATCCGTCAGGGTTCTGTAAAAGACAGGCTTATTTCCTATACCTTAAGCTCAAAGGCGGAATATGCAATTCTTTCTATGCCTGATGTGTTAGGACTTGGAAAAGAAGGCCATATAAATATGCCGGGAACAGTGGGAAGTCCTAACTGGGAGTGGAGGATGCCGGACTTTTGTCAGGCGGAAAAAGAACTGAAGCGGTACAGAAGCCTGATTGAGAAGCGAAAAGAGAAGCAGGATTAGAGGAAACAGGCCCTCTGGAAACCAGGATGGTTTTCCAGGGGGCTTTTCTGTACTCATTGGCAGGCTTCTTTTGGGCAGCGGATCTGCCGGTTTGTTCCTGAGAAGACGGAAAATTTTCGTTAAAGTTTTCCACAAGCGAAAAAGTTGCTGACAGATTTCTGTTTCATGGTATACTTAAAGGTAACGTCTGTGTTCGCAGACAGGATAGAATTAAAAAGTGAGATATAAGAATGAAAGCAAATCAATTGGTTTTAGGTATCCTGGCCCACGTAGATGCTGGAAAGACCACTTTGGCAGAAAGCATTCTCTACCTTACCGGCAGCATACGCAGGCTTGGACGGGTAGATCACGGGGATGCCTTTTTGGATACAGATAAGATGGAACGGGCCAGAGGAATTACCATATTTTCCAAACAGGCTCAGCTTACTTTAGGGGAGAAGAAGGTTACTTTGCTGGATACGCCGGGGCATGTGGATTTTTCCGCTGAAATGGAGAGAACCCTTCAGGTGATGGATTACGCGGTCTTAGTCATCAATGGAGCGGATGGTGTCCAGAGCCACACTTTGACTTTGTGGAGACTGTTGAAATATTACAGGGTACCGGTATTTCTTTTTGTTAACAAGATGGATCAGCCTGGAACGGATAAGGAAAGGCTGCTAAGTGATTTGAAAAGCCGGCTGGATGACAGCTGTATTGATTTTGGTATGGAAGATCAGGAAAGCTTTTTCGATCAGCTGGCCATGTGCGGAGAGACCCTTATGGAGGAGTTTTTGGAGCAGGGCGCCATTGGGAAAGACACCATTGCCCAGGCTATAAGAGAAAGACAGATCTTTCCCTGCTTTTTCGGTTCCGCTTTAAAGATCTGGGGGGTGGAGGAACTTTTAAAGGGGATAGAGGAGATGACTTTATTTCCCCAATATCCGGAGGAATTTGGCGCAAAGATTTACAAAATTACCAGAGATGCTCAGGGAGCCAGACTAACTCATATGAAAATTACAGGGGGAAGGCTGAAGGTAAAAGAATTTCTTCAATCGGGGGAAGAGGGATTCTGGAAAGAAAAGACAGACCAGATTCGTATTTATTCCGGTGATTCGTTTGCGTTGGTTCAGGAAGCAGAGGCTGGCTGTGTCTGCGCCGTTACCGGCCTGACGAAAACCAGCTCCGGACAGGGGCTTGGAACAGAGGCATCTTCTTCCATGCCTATTTTAGAGCCGGTTCTCACCTATCAGATTCTGCCGCCGGAAGGCTGTGATATTCATAAGCTTTTAATTTGGCTGCGTCAGCTGGAGGAGGAGGAACCCCATCTTCATATTACCTGGAATGAGGCTTTGGGAGAGATACACGCCCAGGTGATGGGAGAGATTGAAACAGAGATCCTAAAAAATATGATCTTGGAACGGTTTGGAGTGGAGGTGGAGTTCGGCCAGGGCAATCTGGTCTATAAGGAGACCATAAAAGCCCCTGTGGAGGGGGTGGGACATTTTGAGCCGCTGCGCCACTACGCGGAGGTCCATCTTTTGCTGGAACCGGGGGAACCGGGAAGTGGTCTGCAGTTTGATACCAGCTGCAGCGAGGATGACCTGGCCGGCAGCTGGCAGAGACTGATTCTGACTCATTTAAAGGAAAAGGCCCACGTTGGAGTTCTCACCGGATCAGAGATTACGGATATGAAAATAACCGTTACAGCGGGACGGGCACACTTAAAGCACACCGAAGGGGGAGATTTCAGGCAGGCCACCTACCGGGCAGTACGTCAGGGCCTGAAAAAGGCGGAGTCTGTTCTTCTGGAGCCTGTTTATGAGTTCAGGCTGGAGCTGCCGGCTGAAATGGTGGGGAGGGCCATGGCAGATATTCAGAAGAGATACGGCCAGTTTGAACCTCCTGTGATGGAGGGAGACCAGGCAGTGCTTACGGGAAAGGCTCCTGTAGCCGCTATGCGGGACTATCAGAGAGAGGTGAACGCTTATACCAGAGGGCAGGGACGACTTTTTTGTACTTTGAAAGGATATGAACCCTGTCACAACGCTCAGGAGGTCATAGATGCCATGGGATATGATTCAGAACTGGATATGGAAAATCCCACAGGCTCTGTGTTCTGTTCTCACGGGGCAGGATTTGTGGTGCCCTGGGATCAGGTGGAGCAGTATATGCACATAGAAAGCACTCTGGAATCCCAGGAGGAGAAAGAGTACCGGCCCAGACAGGTTCTTCCCCCGGCTTCCAGCAAGGAGGAAGCCTTTATTTCCCAGGAGGAAATTGATCAGATTTTTGCTCAGACCTATGGAACTTCCAAAAGAGAGAAAAACCGTTTTAATCGAAACAGAGACCTGGAAAAGCGGGTGTGGACAGCGCCTTCCTATCAGTCAAAGCCCAGGGAGAAAAAGGAGTCCTACCTGCTGGTAGACGGCTACAATATTATTTATGCCTGGCCGGCGCTTCGGGAGCTGGTGGAGACGAATCTGGATGGCGCAAGGCAGAGGCTGATGGATATTCTTTCTGATTATCAGGGATACAAGAAAGATACTGTAATTCTTGTGTTTGATGCTTATAAAGTAAAAGGAGGAACCGGTTCTGTTCAGAAGTATCACAATATTCATGTCATCTATACAAAGGAAGCAGAAACCGCAGATCAGTATATTGAAAAGGCTGTTCATAAAATGGGACAAAAGTATGATGTGACCGTTGCTACTTCTGATTACTTGGAGCAGATGATTATCTGGGGAAGCGGAGCAAGGCGAATTTCGGCTCAGGGACTTTTGGAGGAAGTAAAACAGATGAAGGAAGAGGTACGGCAGACGTATCTGTCCCAGCCGGAAAGAGGAAACTTTCCTTTTAGGAATCTTTCTGCAAAAGAATTTCTTCGGGAATCGCAGGAACAGGAGAAGGAAGGGAAACAGGAAGAGAAGAAATCGGAAATAGAAATAAGGAAGGGTGTAAAATGAGGGAAGATTATAAACTATGCAAACATATAAAAGACAACCCCAAGCTTAGAAAAAGTTTTAATCAGCTGGCGTTTCGAACCTTCCAACTGGATTTTGAACCCTGGTATGAGATGGGATTTTGGAAGGATAATTATATTCCTTTCAGCCTGGTTAAGGGAGAGCAGGTAATTGCCAATGTTTCTGTTAATCCCATGGTATTTGACTGTATGGAAGAGGAAAAGCATTACATTCAGATTGGAACGGTTATGACAGACCCGCAGTATAGGAAACAAGGGCTTTCCAGGTATCTGCTGGAAACTGTTATACAGGAATACAAAGAAAAAACCCATGGAATCTATTTGTTTGCCAATCCCTCCGTGCTGGACTTTTATCCTAAGTTTGGTTTTACCAAAGTGGCTCAATATGAATATCAGAAAAAAATAAGCTGCAGTCAAAGGGTAAAAACCCCAAGGAAAATCTCTCTGGATGATCCGGTTCACGCAAAAAGGCTTACGGAGATGATTGAGAGAGGCGCGGTTAACAGCCGCCTTTCTATGAGGGGAAATCCAGGTCTTGTGTTTTTCTATTTGGCACAGTTTATGAAGGATCAGGTATATTGGCTGGAAGAGCAGGAGGCATACGCCGTAGCCGAGGAGGAAAACGGCGTGTTAAGGCTTGTGGAGCTGTTCTCGTTCCACACAGCGGATACGGAAGCGGCCGCAAGGGCATTTGGGCCTGACATTAAAAAAGTTATTCTGGGATTTACGCCCCTTGAAACAGAGGGCTATAAGACAGAAGAAATATCCGAAGAAGAGGATACTCTTTTTGTCCTGGGAGATGATTTTAAAATCTTCAGGGAGGAAAAAGCGGGTTTTCCTGTGCTGTCCCATGCATAAAAGAATTTTGTATCTTACCCATAATTATCTATGCCGGCGCTTAAGGCTGGTTTAACTGGAAAGGAGTTAAATTCAATGGAACAGAAAAAGAAAGGTTGTTTTGAAATACGGGGTAATTTTTATCTTAACGGGGAGCCGTTTCAGATTATCTCCGGCAGCATTCACTATTTCCGTGTCGTGCCGGAATATTGGCAGGACAGGCTGGAGAAGCTGAAAGCCATGGGCTGCAATACAGTGGAAACTTATATACCATGGAATATGCACGAGCCTGTAAAGGGAGAATTTCACTTTGAAGGGATGCTGGATATTAAAAAATTTGTTCTTCTGGCTCAGGAGCTGGGACTTTACGTGATTCTCCGTCCCTCGCCCTATATCTGCGCAGAGTGGGAATTCGGCGGACTTCCCGCCTGGCTTCTTAAGGAGGAAGGTATGAGGCTGAGGGCTTCCTATGAGCCATTTCTCAATCATGTGAGAGATTACTACCATGTGCTTTTGCCTATCATTGCTCCTCTTCAGATCAATTACGGCGGACCTGTGATTCTGATGCAGGTGGAAAATGAATACGGCTATTATGGAGAAGACAGGCCTTATATGGAGCAGATGGAAGGTCTGATGCGGGATGGAGGAGTTGTGGTACCGCTGGTTACTTCAGACGGTCCCATGGATGAGTCCCTGTCCTGCGGAAGCCTTCCCGGCGTTCTGCCTACGGGAAATTTTGGTTCCAAGACAGAAGAGCGGTTTCAGGTTTTGAAAAAATACACCAACGGCGGGCCGTTGATGTGCACAGAGTTCTGGGTAGGCTGGTTTGATCACTGGGGCAATGGCGGCCATATGACCGGCAATCTGGAAGAAAGCGTAAAGGATTTAGATAAAATGCTGGAGCTGGGCCATGTGAACATCTATATGTTTGAGGGAGGAACTAACTTTGGATTTATGAACGGGTCTAATTATTACGATGAGCTGACTCCTGACGTAACCTCCTACGATTATGACGCTGTGCTGACAGAGGATGGACAGCTGACAGAGAAGTATCGAAGATATAAAGAGGTTATCGGAAAGTACAGAGAGATTCCAAAGGTAGAATTTACGACCAGCATAAAGCGAAAGGCATACGGTACCTTAAAGGCTGTGGGAAAGACAGGACTGTTCCAGTCTCTGGATCTTATCTCAAAGCCGGTTAAAAAGAATTTTCCAACCCCTATGGAGAAATTAGGCCAGAATTATGGCTATATTCTTTACCGTTCTCCTCTGGTGAGAGAGCAGAGCGTGGAGAAGCTGCGCCTTTGGGAAACTGCGGACAGGGCTAATATTTTTGTGGATGAAAAGCCTCTGGCTGTTTTATATGACAGAGAACTGCTGGAAGAAATTGAGCCTAAGACAGAGTTAAAACCGGGAGCGAATCTGGATATTCTGGTGGAGAATATGGGACGTGTGAATTTCGGCCCGAGAATGGAGAGGCAGCACAAGGGAATTGCCGGCTGTGTCCAGATCAACAGCCACATGCACTATGACTGGGAACATTACTGTCTGCCTCTTGATAATCTGGATCACCTCGATTTTGCCAGAGGATGGGAAGAAGGTCTGCCGGCCTTTTACCGCTTTGAGTTTGACGTGGATGAGCCGGGAGATACATTCCTGGATTTTGAAGGCTGGGGAAAGGGATGCGCATTTTTAAATGGATTTAATCTGGGAAGATATTGGGAAATTGGCCCTCAGAAGCGTCTTTATATTCCCGCCCCATTGCTGAAAAAAGGAAAAAATGAGATCATATTGTTTGAGACAGACGGAAAAGCGCCGGAGACGATCCGACTGACAGATGAGCCGGATATTGGGTAAAATTTAGGAAAGGTCCACTTTGAAAATCTATAAAATATTATGTTAGCAGGAGGAAGATACAAGATGTCAACACCACACAATCAGGCAGAAAAAGGACAGATTGCGAAAACCGTATTAATGCCGGGAGATCCCATGAGAGCAAAATTCATTGCTGAGAATTTTCTTACAGACGCAGTGCTGGTTAATGAGGTGAGAGGAGCGCTGGCTTATACCGGTTTCTATAAGGGAACGGAGGTGACAGTTATGGCCAGCGGAATGGGAATGCCTTCCATGGGAATTTATTCTTATGAACTGTTTTCTGTATATGACGTAGAGAACATTATTCGCATTGGAACATCCGGTTCTTACGTGGAAAACTTAAAGCTTTATGATGTGGTTCTGGCAGACAGCGTCTGGAGCGATTCCAGTTTCGCAAAAGTTCAGAATGGATGTACGGATCAAGTGCTTTATCCCAGCAAAGAACTGAATCAGAAGATTCTGGGCTGCGCGGCAGAAATAGGCATTCCTCTTATTCCCACAAGAGTTCATTCCACCGATGTGTTCTATTCTGAAAGCAATGTTGACGATTATCGGGCCATTCATCAGAAACATCAGTGTACCTGCGTGGATATGGAAAGTTTTGCCCTGTTCCACAATGCCAGAGTTCTGGGAAAGAACGCGGCTTGTCTTCTGACTATATCCGACTCTTTCCCTACCGGGGAGAAAACCACCCCAAAGGAACGCCAGGAGGCCTTTACCAGTATGATGAAAATTGCTTTGGAGGCTTGTTTGTAGAGAAAGAAGGGGCTTTAGATGACAGAATACCGTTGGGCGGTTTTAGGCTGCGGAGCCATTGCCAATCAAATGGCTCGGGCTATGGAGAAAAAGGGGAGGCGTCTCTGGGCAGTTGCCAGCCGCACTCCCCAAAAGGCGGAAGCATTTGGAAAAACATATGGGATTCCTAAAGTTTATGAGACAATTGATGAGCTGCTTATGGACAAAGAGATCGATATTGTCTACATTGCCACCCCTCACAATACTCATATTCAATATCTGAGGCAGGCCATAAAGGCAGGAAAACATGTTCTCTGTGAAAAATCCATAACACTGAATTTGGAAGAGCTGAAAGAGGCAGTTTCACTGGCCAAGGAAAACCATGTGGTGCTGGCAGAGGCCATGACGATTTATCACATGCCTCTTTACCGGAAGCTTAGAAGCATTGCTGATTCCGGACAGCTGGGGAAGCTGAAGCTGATACAGATGAATTTCGGAAGCTATAAGGAGTATGACGAGAACAACCGTTTTTTCAGTCCTAAGCTGGCCGGAGGGGCCATGCTGGACATCGGCGTTTATGCTCTTTCCTTTGTGCGGTGGTTCCTTTCATCCAAACCGGATGATATCCTTTCTCAGGTGAATTTTGCCCCAACAGGGGTAGATGAGCAGTCAGGGATTCTTCTGAAGAATCAGGAGGGAGAGATGGCCTGCGTTACCCTTTCTCTTCGGGCCAAACAGCCTAAGCGCGGCACTATTGTGTATGAAAAGGGATACATAGAGGTATACGAATATCCCAGGGCGGATAAGGCAGTGATCACTTATACGGAAGGCAGCAGAGAAGAAATCGTAGAGGCGGGAGAGGAAGCGGATGCTATGGAGTATGAGATTGACCATATGGAAGCTGCTGTAGGCGGGGAGCCGGGACTTATGTATCTGGAGCATACAGAAGACGTTATGGACATTATGACTGCCATAAGAAATCAATGGGGATTTCGATATCCTGAAGAGAGGAAAGAGTAAGACCGGGAAAGAAAGGTCTTTTGGTCAAAGGGGGAAGGGTGTGGAGCAGAGGATAAAAAGGGCAAAACAGTATAATAGGAAGAAAAAGCCCTGGAGAAAGATTTCTTTTGTTTCCGGGACCTGCAGGATGGTGAGAAAGATTCTGGTTCTGTGCATTATGGGAGAACTGGCCGTTATTGCAGCTATGGATGGGAATTTTTGCTTCCGTTCTGAAAATGGGAACTGGAATCCTCCTTCTCTTCCTTTGCCCTCCCAGCAATCAGAAGTCATAGAGGATACACTGGAAGAGGGAATCTCTCTGGACTGGAAAAACGGAGTCCTCCATTTTTGGAGAAGGGAGCGGGCTCCTGCAGAGACGGCAAAGGAAGAATAGGTCTCATATGGTTAAACGTTATTAGTATTTATAATATATAAATATCTTGCAAAGTATAGCACACTGTATTATAATTTCTACTGAAACACCAATGTTTTATTCAAAAAACTTATAAATTAATTAAGAAAAGGACAGGTGGATACCATGGAGAAAAAAGAATTGCTGTACGAGGGAAAAGCTAAGAAGGTTTATACAACAGAGGATCCTGATGTATTAATTGTGGATTACAAGGATGATGCCACAGCTTTCAACGGCTTAAAGAAGGGTACAATCGTAGGCAAGGGCGCCATCAATAACCGCATGACAAACCATGTTTTCAAGAAACTGGAAGCGGCTGGAGTTCCTACCCATCTGGTTGAGGAATTAAGTGACAGAGAAACCGCAGTGAAGAAGGTTGAGATCGTCCCACTGGAGGTTATTATCAGAAACTTCTCCGCAGGAAGCTTTGCAAAGAAGATGGGAATGGAAGAGGGCGTTAAATTTGCCTGTCCGACACTGGAATTCAGTTATAAAAATGATGATCTGGGCGATCCTTTTATCAACAGCTACTATGCGCTGGCTTTAGGACTGGCGACTCAGGAAGAGATTGACACCATCACAAAATATGCTTTCAAAGTTAATGAGGTTCTGAGAGAATATTTCGACAGCCTGGGCATCGAGCTGATTGACTTTAAGATTGAATTTGGCCGTTATCACGGACAGATTATTCTGGCAGACGAGATTTCACCGGATACCTGCAGATTGTGGGATAAGGAAACTCATGAGAAACTGGATAAGGATCGTTTCCGCCGTGATCTGGGCAATGTGGAAGATGCTTACGAGGAAGTATTCCGTCGTCTTGGAATTCACTAATCGTTTGCCTTATTACAGGAAGGATAGGACAGAATGAACTTTGACTTAAATTTCCATGCTGAAGATGAGCTGCACGAGGAGTGCGGCGTCTTCGGCATGTATGATTTCGATGGGAAGGATGTAGCACCGGCCATTTATTACGGACTGTTTGCACTGCAGCACAGGGGACAGGAAAGCTGCGGCATCGCAGTCAGCGATACAGAGGGACCTAAGGGGAAGGTAAGCGCGTATAAGGGGATGGGACTTTGCAATGAAGTGTTTACTCCTAAGATCCTGGAGGAGCTTCACGGAAACATCGGAGTGGGTCATGTTCGATACTCAACAGCAGGCAGCAGCACAAGGGAGAATGCCCAGCCGCTGGTGCTTAATTACGTAAAAGGAACCCTGGCGCTGGCTCATAACGGCAACCTGGTGAATGCGCCGGCGCTTCGAAGGGAACTGGAATACAGCGGGGCCATCTTTCAGACCACTATAGATTCTGAAGTGATTGCCTATCACATCGCAAGGGAGCGGGTAAAGACATCAACGGTGGAGGAAGCAGTAGCCAATGCCATGAAGAAGATTGTCGGAGCCTACTGCCTTGTTATTATGAGTCCAAGAAAGATGATTGGCGCCAGAGATCCATTTGGGTTTAAGCCTTTATGCATCGGAAAGCGGGACAATGCCTATATTCTGGCATCAGAAACCTGTGCCCTTGAGACCATAGGAGCGGAGTTTGTTCGGGATGTGGAGCCGGGAGAGATTGTAACCATTACAAAAGATGGAATAGTTTCAGACAGAAGTATGTGCTTCGCCGACCGGTCAAAGGAAGCCAGATGTGTCTTTGAGTATATTTACTTTGCCAGACCTGACAGCGTTTTTGACGGAGTCAGCGTGTATCATTCCAGACTGACAGCAGGAAGAAGCCTGGCTAAGGATTCGCCGGTGGAGGCGGATCTTGTAGTGGGAGTTCCGGAGTCAGGAAACGCCGCCGCTCTTGGATATGCCATGGAATCTGGAATTCCTTACGGAACTGCTTTTGTGAAGAATACCTATGTAGGAAGAACTTTTATCAAGCCGAAGCAAAGCAGCCGGGAATCAGCGGTAAAAATCAAGCTGAACGTGTTGAAAGAGGCTGTAGCGGGAAAACGGGTGATTATGATTGACGATTCCATTGTAAGAGGAACCACCAGCGCTCTGATTGTTAATATGCTGCGGGAGGCGGGGGCCAAAGAGGTTCACGTGCGCATCAGCGCCCCTCCCTTCCTTCATCCTTGTTATTTCGGAACAGATGTGCCTGCAGAGGATCAGCTGATCGCCCACAACCGGACAGTGGAGGAGATCTGCCAGTTAATCGGCGCTGATTCTCTTGCATTCCTTAAACTGGAACGTCTTCACGAAATGGCTGAAGGGCTGCCTATTTGTACGGCCTGCTTTAACGGCAGATATCCCATTGAGCCGCCGAAAGAGGACATAAGGGGTGACTATGTCCGTTGATTATGTTATGATGAAGAAAATCAGTTAAAGAATGGAGGATTCATTCAATGAATGACAGATACCAGAGCCCTCTTTCTGAGCGTTATGCCAGCAAAGAGATGCAGTATATTTTTTCACCTGACAAGAAATTCAAAACATGGAGAAAGCTTTGGATTGCCCTTGCTGAGGCAGAGAGAGAACTGGGACTTCCTATTACGGAGGAGCAGATCGAGGAGCTTAAGGCTCATCAGGACGACATCAACTACGATGTGGCCAAGCAGAGAGAAAAAGAAGTACGCCATGATGTTATGTCCCATGTGTACGCCTATGGGGTTCAGTGTCCTAAGGCAAAGGGGATTATCCATCTGGGAGCTACCTCCTGTTATGTAGGCGATAATACAGATATTATTGTTATGACAGAGGCTATGCAGCTGGTGAGGAAAAAACTGGTGAATGTGATTGCCGAGCTGGCTAAATTTGCGGACAAATGGAAAGATCAGCCTACCTTGGCGTTTACACATTTTCAGCCTGCCCAGCCTACCACTGTGGGAAAGAGAGCAACCTTGTGGATTCATGATCTGACCATGGACCTGGCTGATCTGGACTATCTTCTGGGATCGATGAAGCTTCTTGGATCTAAGGGAACGACCGGGACACAGGCCAGCTTTCTGGAGCTGTTTGACGGCGATATGGAAAAGGTGCGCAAGGTGGATTCTATGATTGCTGAGAAAATGGGATTTTCCGGCTGCTATCCGGTATCTGGACAGACTTATTCCAGAAAAGTAGACAGCCGTGTAATAAGCGTCCTTGCCGGTATTGCCCAGAGCGCTCACAAGTTCTCCAACGATATCCGTCTTCTTCAGCATTTAAAGGAGATTGAGGAGCCGTTTGAGAAGAACCAGATTGGTTCTTCCGCTATGGCCTATAAGAGAAATCCTATGAGAAGTGAGAGAATGGCTTCTCTTTCCAACTATGTAATGTCTGATGTCATGAATCCCATGTTAGTAGCTTCCACCCAGTGGTTTGAGAGAACTCTGGATGACTCTGCCAACAAACGGTTAAGTGTTCCGGAAGGCTTTTTAGCTGTTGACGGTATTCTGGATCTGTATCTTAATGTAGTAGACGGACTGGTAGTATATCCTAAGGTAATTGAAAAGCACATGATGGCAGAGCTTCCTTTTATGGCTACGGAAAATATTATGATGGATGCGGTAAAAGCAGGAGGAGACCGTCAGGAGCTTCATGAGAGAATCCGAGAGCTGTCCATGGAGGCAGGAAGAAACGTGAAAGAGAAAGGTCTGGATAACAATTTGTTGGAGCTGATTGCCGCAGACCCGGCTTTCAACCTTTCACTGGATGACTTGAAGCGGAACATGGATCCGAAAAAGTATGTGGGCTGCGCACCTGCCCAGGTAGAGATTTATCTTGACGAGGTGATTCGTCCTCTTCTGGAAGAGAATAAAGAGCTTCTTGGAATGACAGCCGAGATTACTGTATAAGTTGATTCAGAAAATTTCTCCTAAAACGCTCCAGGAGTCCTGGTAAAAATGAGGTCATTGGAAACAGGATCTTCCGGATTGACAGGAGAATGTATAATAATGAATATAAAATGATTTAGAAAAAACGGCAGAGCTGAGGCAATGCCGTTTTTTTGCGCAGACATATGTAATAGTTGGCGCGTCATTTTGCGTCATTTGTGAACAATTCTTTAAATTTCCGGCATTTTTGTCGTATTTTGTCCTGCGATCTGATATAATAAAATATCATATTTTTTATCAAGGAGGACGTTCCATGGCTAATATTTTAAAGAGATTCAGTGATATTATGGCAGCCAATATAAATGCTCTTTTGGACAAGGCAGAGGATCCGGAAAAGATGGTGGATCAGTACATACGGGAGATTGAGGAAGATATGGGCCGGGTAAAGGCGGAGACCGCCGCTGTTATGGCCGCAGAGAAAAAAGCCAGAAGAGATCTGGAGGAGAACGCTCAGGAGATGGAGAAACTTTCCAGATATGCCCAAAAAGCTTTGTTGGCGGGCAATGAAAATGATGCCCGGGTCTTTCTTGAGAAGAAAAACACTCTGGCAGCCAATCAGACTTCTCTTCAGCAGATTTATGAGACAGCAAGCGCTAATGCCAGACATATGAAGGAGATGCATGATAAGCTTCAGTCTGATATGTCCCAGCTTCAGCAGCGGAAGGCAGCAATAAAATCCAAAATGGCCATGGCCAAAACTCAGGATCGGATTAATCGGATGGGAGGCAGCGTAACAGGAGCTGGAGAGGCTTTGTCAGCTTTTGACCGGATGGAAGAGAAAGCAAACCGTATGCTTGACGAGGCAGAGGCCTGGTCAGAGTTAAACAAGAAGGAAGATACAACCGAAGATCTGATGCGCAAGTACGATCAGGATCCGGGCAGCCAGGCAGTGGAAGATGAACTGGCCGCTTTGAAGAAGCAGATGGGACTGTAACCTATGGATAGCTATCGCTGCGATCAATGCGGAGATATTATGGAGTTTGATGCAAAGACACAGACTCTTAAATGTCCCAGCTGCGGTCATTCCATAACCATTGAAAATAAACAGGAAAAGATTCGGGAACATCAGATGTCCATGGAAGCCCGGGCAAAGATTCGGGTGGAGGAGAAGGCGACACATACAATGGAGTGTTCCGGATGCGGAGCCAGAATTGAGGTGGATGCTACCAGTACGGCCACGGAGTGTCCGTTTTGCGGATCCAAGTACGTTTTAGCCCAAAAGCAGGAGGAGACCCTGATTCCTGACGGGGTACTCCCCTTTCAAATAGACAAGAATCAAGCTGTCCAGCAGTTTCAGAGATGGCTGAAAAGCAGGTTCTGGGCGCCGGGAGAACTGAAGAATTTGTATCAGAAGGATAAAATTCAGGGGATTTACCTTCCATACTGGACGTTTGATTCTATAGCATCTACGGATTATCAGGCCAGAGGAGGCAGGGTTCACCGGGAAACCGTCAGAGACTCTGACGGAAAGGAAAGGGTGCGGGTGTATACTACCTGGACTACGGTGAGAGGCCATGTGAAGCATGCCTTTGACGATCATCTGATACCAGCTTCAAATAAGCTGGATTTGTCTATTCTGGAAGATATGGATAACTTTAATACGAAGGCTTTGGTTTCCTACTCTCCTGAATATTTTTCCGGCTATGGGGCAGAGTGTTTTACCGTAAGCCTGGATTCCGCTTATGCTCAGGCTCACAGAGAGATGGCGGATTATCTGGAAAGGCTTGTAGAACAGGAGGTTCTTACTTCCTATGATCGGGTAGAGGCTGTGCGGATTGACCCGGAATTTTATCAGGAAACATTTAAGCATATAATGGCGCCTGTTTACATGACTGCCTATAAATACAGAGATAAGCTGTATCATGTTCTGATTAATGGGCAGACAGGCTTTGTCAGGGGAGAATATCCCAAAAGTGTGGCGAAAATTGCCGTCTGTGTGGCGGTTATTCTGATTCTTGTCTTTTTTATCTTCTGGAATGCCAGCTGACGATTGGGCATACCTGAATGAGGGCCGCCATCCGGCGGCAGAGGCTTCAGAGTAAAACAGGGCGAAACGGAGGACACAAATATGGGTTTTTTTGATCAGTTTTCTGATGTAATTGAATGGAGAGAGTTTCGGGACGATATGCTGTTCTGGAAGTGGAGCAACCGGGAGATCAAGAGGGGAAGCCGCCTGGTGATTCGTCCCGGACAGGATGCGGTTTTTCTTTATAATGGAAAAGTGGAGGGTATTTTTCAGGAGGAAGGGAATTATGAGGTAGAGTCGGATATTGTTCCCTTTCTCACAACTTTGAAAGGATTTAAATTCGGGTTTAACAGCGGAATCAGGGCGGAAGTTCTGTTCATCAATACCAAGGAGATTCTGGTAAAGTGGGGAACAAGGACACCGGTTCTCATTCCTTATCCTTCTCTTCCCGGAGGCATGCCTATCAGAGCTTTTGGAACCTTTGCCTGCAGGATTTCAGATTATGATATACTTATAGAAAAGATTGCTGGTATCCGTCAGCAGTTTACGGTTGAAGATGTAAAAGAGAGAATTATTTCCCATTTGGATCAGCTTCTCATGAAATGGATTTCCAGAGAGGGAAAGGATATGTTTAATCTGCAGCTTAACGCCGGGGAAATTGGAGCTGGAATTCAGGAGGATCTGGATATGGAGATGCGGGCTATAGGAATCAGCATTCCCTCCTTTGTCATTTCCAATTTTAACTATCCGGAGGAAGTGCAGAAGATGGCTGAAAAGGCTGCGGCCCAGAGTATGATTCACGATGTGGGAAGGTTCCAGCAGGTAGCCATGGGCGAAGCATTATCTCAGGGAGGAAGCGGGGCGGCTCAGATGGCAGGAATGGCGGCGGGGATGGCCGCGGGACAACAGATGGCGGCCCAGATGCAGGCCGGCCAGGGCCATCAGGTCAACCAAAGTTTGTCAGGCCAGGTCCCCAATTTCTGCCCGAACTGCGGAGCAAAAACCAATGGCATGCGTTTCTGCGGCAACTGCGGCTATAAGCTGATTTGACGGGAAGGAAATAAAATGAACAACAGTCTGGAATATTATAAGGTGTTTTATTATGTGGCCCAAATGGGCAGCATTACTATGGCGGCCGAGAGGCTGTGTATCTCTCAGCCGGCTGTAAGCCAGGCTGTCAGGCAGCTGGAGAGTTCCCTTAATACAAAGCTGTTTTTAAGAAGCTCTAAGGGCGTGAGGCTTACCAGGGAGGGAGAGCTTTTATTTCATCATGTAAAAGTTGGACTGGAGGAAATTTGGGAAGGAGAAGGAATGCTGCGGCGGATGCAGGATCTGGAGAACGGCGAAGTGAGGATCGGAGCCAGCGATATGACTCTGCAGTTTTATCTTCTTCCTTATCTGGAGCGTTTTCACGAACTGTATCCGGGGGTGAGGGTTACTGTTTCCAATGGCCCTACGCCGGAAACTTTGGGATTTCTCTATCACGGAATCATAGATTTTGGAGTGGTCAGCTCTCCTTTTGAGGCAAGGCCGGAGGTTCAGGTCACCAAGGTAAAAGAAATCCGTAATGTATTTGTTGCAGGAGATAAGTTTGGTTATCTCAAGGGGAAAAAGCTGGACTACCAGATTTTAAAGGAACTGCCCTGTATCTTTCTGGAAAAGAATACCAGTACCAGAAAATTCATGGATGATTTTCTGGAGGCGCGGGGGATTGTTCCGGAGGCGGAATTTGAGCTTTCTACCAGTGATATGATCGTCCAGTTTGCCATGAGAAATCTGGGCGTGGGCTGTGTTATGTCAGAATTTGCCCAAAAAGGCATTGAGGAAGGACGGCTGTTTCAGCTTACATTTCAGGAGGAGATGCCTAAAAGGCATTTTTGTATGATTACAGACGGGAGAAATCCCATATCTCCGGCGGGGAAAAAGCTGTTGGAGCTGATGATTGAGAGATAATATAATAAAAAATTATGAAAACTATAAATAATATTGACTTTACTTATATAAGCCAATGGACTATAATGGGAAAGTAACAGGTATTTTTATCCTAAGGAGGAAAATAAGTAATGGTAAGAGCAATCGTAGGCGCTAACTGGGGCGACGAGGGAAAGGGCAAAATCACTGACATGCTGGCAAAGGAATCTGATATTATTGTAAGATTCCAGGGAGGAAGCAATGCCGGTCATACCATTATCAATAATTATGGTAAATTTGCTCTTCATCTTCTGCCGTCAGGAGTATTCTACAGTCATACAACAAGTATTATTGGAAACGGAGTGGCGCTGAACATTCCATTTCTGGTAAAGGAAGTAGAGGATCTGGTGAGCAAAGGAGTTCCAAAACCCAGGATTCTGGTTTCTGACAGGGCTCAGATTCTGATGCCGTATCATATTCTTTTTGATCAGTATGAGGAGGAGCGTCTTGGCAAGAATTCTTTTGGTTCCACAAAATCAGGGATTGCTCCGTTCTATTCAGATAAATACGCAAAAATTGGCTTTCAGGTCAGCGAACTGTTTGACGAGGAAGGATTAAAAGAAAAGGTATACCGTGTCTGTGAAACAAAAAATGTGCTTTTAGAGCACTTATATCATAAGCCTGCCATTGATCCGGAGGAATTGTATCAAACGCTTCTGGAATACAGGAACATGGTTGAGCCTTATGTATGTGACGTATCCAAGTATCTGTACGATGCCATTCAGGAGGGCAAGAATATCCTCTTAGAAGGCCAGCTGGGTTCCCTTAAGGATCCGGATCACGGAATTTATCCAATGGTAACTTCTTCTTCCACACTGGCAGCTTACGGCGCCATTGGAGCCGGTATTCCGCCGTATGAGATTAAGAACATTACCACTGTAGTCAAGGCATATTCCAGCGCTGTAGGCGCAGGTGCCTTTGTAAGCGAGATCTTTGGAGACGAGGCGGATGAACTGAGAAGACGAGGCGGAGACGGCGGTGAGTTCGGCGCTACAACAGGACGTCCAAGACGCATGGGCTGGTTTGACGCTGTGGCCACTCGTTACGGATGCCGGATTCAGGGAGCAACAGAGGTAGCTTTGACAGTTCTGGATGTTCTGGGATATCTGGATGAGCTTCCAATCTGTGTGGGATATGAGATTGACGGCAAAGTAACAAAAGATTTCCCGACAACGGTACAGCTTCAGAAGGCGAAACCGGTTTATGAGAAGCTTCCAGGCTGGAAGTGCGAAATCCGGGGAATTAAGAATTATGAGGATCTTCCGGAGAACTGCAGAAAGTATATTGAATTCATTGAAAAGGAGATTCAGACTCCTATTACCATGGTATCCAATGGACCAGGAAGAGACGATATTATTTACAGAAAGTAACGGCAAATAAAAAGGGGGGACAGGCATGAGATGCTTATCCTCCCTTTTGTTTTATTTTTTGCTGTCATCTTTGCCTTTTGGATTCCATACTTTCCAGGCTAACTGAAAAGCGTAGATAAAAATTGGCACCACAATGGTGCAGAATAAGGAGACTGTAAGCCAGTTTTTGGCATTAGGACTGTGGGAAAAGGCGCTGATCACGGCAATTACGTAAAGCGACAGTAAAAGAATAAGACCCATAACGGCCAGGATACGTTTCCATTTCATGTGATACCTCTTGTGTTTTAAATGCAGTTCAGTGAATCAGTTTCCATTTTATTATAAGTCAGGAAGGGGAAAATGAAAAGCCCCTCAGGGAAAGGTGTGAAAGAATTGAGAAAATTTTTGCTTGGACTGGCAGCAGGCGTTTTTCTTACGTTTTCTGCGGTCCCATCCGCGGCATGGGCCCAGGAAAATCAGAATCAGCGGGAGACAGGCTGGCATTATGATGAAGACAGGGAAAAATGGTATTATTATACGGAAGAAGGGAATCTTCAGACAGGCTGGTTTCAGGATTCATCAGGCAGCTGGTACTGGTTTAACAGCAGGGGAGAGATGGTCTGCGGCGGTTATCAGGTGATAGACGGCCAGAGATACTATTTTCTGGAAAACGGCCAGATGGCCGCAGGGCAGTATGCAGGTCTGTCCTACATGAATCTGTCTGGTCAGCCCGATTCTTCCAGAGACATGACAGTAGAAGGACGGGGCAATGCAAAGGCGGTGAACGCGGAAACCAGAAAGGAGATTACAAAGGCTCTTCAGGATATACCAAGAGAATGGATTTTGCATTTTCTGAATCACGGATGGGAATTTGTCTATTATCCCGATAAGGAGTATTTTTCTGCTCCCCAGTCAGATGGAGAAACCTATTATGTCCGATATAAGCTGGATGACAGCTGCAGAAAAATTAAATTCTGCGATCCGGAGGCTTTGACTCAGGCCTTTGGAGAGTATATTGGCTATGCTTCCGGCTGTTATGAACCAGACAGTCAGTTTATGGAAGACCTGCTTAAGGACAGCCAAAGCTGGAAGGAGACGGCAGATATACCGGAGTATTTTGTCAATGATGCCCAGTTTACTTTGGGGCGGCTGATATCTTTATACCTCACGGATCCGGAGGCCAGAGAGACTTTTGATACAAAGTCTTTGGCTGGACAGATGATAAGAACGCTGCTTCAGTGTCAGCCTGGAACATTGGTTCCCTGAGACGGAAAGAGAAGAGCCTGGCTTACTCAGCCAGGCTCTCCCATTGTTCATAGAGCCGCTCCAGCCGATGTTGGAGCTGTTCTTTTTCTGTGTTTAATTCCATTAATTTTGCTACATCAGTATAAATGTCCTCTTTCTCAAGAAGTTCATTGATTTCGCTGTCTCTGGCTTCCAGGCGGCTTATTTCATCCTCTGTTTTCTTTAAGTCATTCTGGCGCTTTCGAATTTTTGCCTGTTCTTCCTTTTGAGTTTTCCAGTCCTGCTTGCTCTCAGAATCGCCAACGGATTTTTCAGAAGCCGATTCCACTGTGTTTTCCAGATGGATTTCAGCCATCAGGTCTTTTTTCTCCAAATAGTAATCGTAATTGCCAATGTAGTTAATAAGAGTATGGCCAGTAAGCTCCAGAATTCTGGTGGCTGTTTTGTTAATGAAATAACGGTCATGGGATACGTAAAGCACAGTTCCCTCATAATGAATGAGAGCGTCTTCCAGAATTTCTTTGGAGGTAATGTCCAGATGGTTGGTAGGCTCATCCAAAATCAGAAAATTGGCTTCTGACAGCATCAACTTGGCAAGGGAAACCCGTCCCCTTTCGCCGCCGCTTAAATCCTTAATCCGTTTAAATACGTCGTCTCCCGTAAAAAGGAAAGCGGCAAGGACATTGCGGATCCGCGTGTTGTTCAGATCCGGATAGGTGTCCTGAAGCTCGTCAAATAAGGTTTTCTCCATGTGAAGTACTTGATGCTCCTGATCATAATAGCCGATATGCACTTTGGAGCCCAGCTGAATCTCTCCCTGGTCCGGGGGAAGAATTTGGTTGAGGATTTTCAGAATAGTGGTTTTCCCTGTTCCGTTGGCACCGATAATAGCGACCCGCTCCCCTCTTTTGATGTCAAAATTCAGGTGGGAGAAAAGATGATTGGTACCGAAGGATTTTCCCAGATCTTTTACCGTGAGAACATCATTGCCGCTGACAATGTTTGGCTCCAGCCGGATGCGCATTTCATCGTTGATTTCTGCAGGCTTTTCCAGCACCTCCATTTTTTCCAGCATTTTTTCACGGCTTTCCGCCCGCTTGATGGATTTTTCACGGTTAAACGATTTCAGTTTGGCAATGACTTCCTCCTGATGGCGGATTTCCTGCTGCTGGTTTAAGTAGGCTTTCAGCTGGGCTTCCCGGATCATAGCCCGTTTCTGGCTGTAGGCAGTGTAATTCCCCTGGTAGACAGAAGCGCATCCGCCATCCAGTTCAATAATCTTGCTCACTACCCGGTCCAGAAAATACCGGTCATGGGCTACAATTACAACACTGCCGTCATAATTCATAAGATATCCCTCCAGCCAGGCAATGGATTCCATATCCAGATGGTTGGTAGGCTCATCTAAAAGGATAATATCAGGTTTTGAGAGAAGAAGACGGCCTAAGGAGATTCGTGTCTTCTGACCTCCGGACAGAGAAGAAACCCGTTTTGTAAACTCTTCTTCTGTAAAACCCAGTCCTTTTAAAACTCCGGTTACCTCGCTTTTGTAGGCATAGCCGTTCTGCAGCTCAAATTCATGGTTTAAACGGCTGTAAAGGGCCAGAATGGATTCCAGCTCCTCCCCGGAGGCTTCATTCATCTGATTTTCCAGGCTGCGGATTTTTTCTTCCATTTCAATCAGAGGACGCTTGATTTCCATAACCTCATCAAAAATAGTGCGGTCACTGGAGAGATCCTGATGCTGGGCCAGGTAACCTATGGTTTTGCCCTTAGAAAGGACAACTTCGCCGTCATCAGCGGACAGCTCGCCAATAATGATTTTAAGCAAAGTGGATTTGCCCGCTCCGTTGATTCCAACAATGGCGGCCTTTTCCCTGTCTTCTATATGAAAGGAAATATTTTTTAAGATTTCCGTACTTCCAAAGGACTTGCTGATGTTGCTGCAAGATAATATCATAAGTGTATCCTCCTGAATCTATGGTAAAACAACAGAAATAGTATAATATAGGCGGTTATTTTTTTCAACATTGACATTATTTTGACATAAAGATATAATGTAGTTAGCTATAAATTTAACAGAGAGGGTGAGACGGTGGCTGAAAAAGAAATATCAAAAGCTGTGGTTGCCAGACTGCCCAGATATTACCGATATTTAGGCGAACTGATGGAGGAAGGAGTAGAAAGGATTTCTTCCAATGAGTTAAGTCTGAGAATGAAGGTTACGGCATCACAGATTCGTCAGGATTTGAATAATTTCGGCGGGTTTGGGCAGCAGGGCTATGGATATAATGTAAAATATCTTTATGCTGAGATCGCTAAGATTCTTGGAATAGACCGTCAGCACAATCTGATTATAATCGGGGCAGGTAATCTGGGTCAGGCAATTGCCAACTACGCAAATTTCGAAAAGAGAGGATTCCTTATTAAGGGAATGTTTGACGTAAACCCAAGACTTATCGGATTGATTGTCAGAGGCGTTGAGATCCGCAGCATTGACGAGCTGGAGACTTTTGTCAAGGAGAATGACGTGCAGATCGCGGCTCTGACCATTCCTAAGACTAAGGCGCCGGAAATCGCAGACCGTCTGGTGAAGGCGGGAGTTAAGGCAATCTGGAATTTTGCTCACACAGATTTAAACGTGCCTGAAGATGTGGTAGTTGAGAATGTTCACCTTTCTGAGAGTCTGATGCGTCTGTCTTACCGGGTATGCCGGATTCAGGACAGAGAGGAGAAATCCAGGGAAAAAACGCAGAAGAAGAAAAAAGCATAGGAGAACAAAGTAGCAAAAGCCGGCGGCAGAGAAAAAGTTTACTCTGTCTGCTGGCTGTTTTTTTACGGCAAGGCGGGCGGGCCACAACACAAAGGAGAACGGTCCATTTGCTTTGTAAGCGGAAAGGCTGGTGAAGACAATGAGATATCTGGTGACAGGAAAGCAGATGAAAGAAATAGACCGATATACTATAGAGACAATAGGAATACCGTCTTTGGTTCTCATGGAAAGAGCGGCTTATGCATTTGTGGAGGAGCTGAAAAAGAGAATCAGGAGGGAAGATCAAATCTGGGCTGTGTGCGGCAATGGAAATAACGGAGCCGATGGAGTGGCGGCAGCCCGGATGCTCTTTTTGGAAGGTTATCAGATTCTGGTGATTCTGGCCAGGGGAGGGGACCGTGGAAGTGAGGAGTATTTGAGGCAGGTGTCTATCGCAAGAAATCTGGGTATGAATCTGATTGATTATGATGATTTTATTCCAGGACACTGTGATGTGCTTATAGACGCTGTTTTCGGAGTGGGATTAAGCAGACCTGTGGAAGGCGTGTTTTACGATATTATTACTTCTATGAGTCAGATTCATCCAAGACTGACTGCCGCGGTGGATATTCCATCAGGCGTATGCGCGGATACGGGAAAAGTTATGGGAACGGCCCTTAAGGCGGACTTGACTGTGACCTTTGGATATGAGAAAATAGGAACCATGCTGTATCCGGGAAAAGAATACAGTAAAATGGTAGTAACAGCAGATATAGGATTTCCTCAGATCAGTCTTGAAAAAAGGGGCACAGCTTACTTTACCTTTGAGAGAGAGGATGTAAAAAAGATCCCTTCAAGACCGGCCTATTCCAACAAGGGAACCTTTGGCCGGATTCTTATTGTGGCAGGATCGGAAAATATGGGCGGTGCAGCGTACTTAAGCGCATTGTCAGCCTATCGAACGGGAGCCGGACTGGTAAAAATATTTACAGTAGAGGAAAATCGGATTCCTCTTCAGACGCTCCTTCCTGAGGCCGTGATGGAGATCTATGACCCCAAGGAGGCAGAGACAGGAACAGAGGCCTTTAAAGCGCTTGTGGAAAAACAGTGCCGGTGGGCTGACGGAATTGTTTTGGGACCGGGTCTTGGAAGAAAGCTTTATGCCAAACATCTTGTGGAACAAGTTCTTATAAATGCCTATGTTCCCATTGTACTGGATGCGGACGGTCTGAATCTGATTTCAGATTACCCGGAGCTGACCGGTTATTTTACGGAGAATATTATTATTACTCCCCATTTGGGGGAGATGGCCAGACTGACCAATAAGACGGTAAGGGAGCTGTCGGAAAATCTTATAGAATCTGCCAGGGAATACGCGGATAAGTACGGAATCATTTGTGTTTTAAAGGATGCAGTGACAGTGGTTGCGTTGAAAGATGGGCGGTGTTATATTAATTCCAGCGGAAACAGCGCCATGGCTAAGGCAGGTTCCGGAGATACCCTTACGGGAATTCTTGCAGGGCTTCTGGCATTGGGCATAGAAGAAGATGAGGCGGCTGCTCTGGGCGTTTATATTCACGGACTTGCCGGCGATGAAATGCGGGAACAGGCGGGTGAACACGGACTTCTGGCCAGGGAGCTGGCCTGGGGGGCGGCTAAGATTGTAAAGGAAGGCAGGAAGAAGGAAGAATAAACATGGAAATATATGACAGAGTGTATGAGACAGTGGATTTGGATGCCATTAAAAGAAACATGCAGTCTATGACGGACAGCCTGAAACCAGGTATGTCCGTCATCGGCGTGGTGAAGGCAGATGGGTACGGTATGGGAAGCGTGGCAGTGGCGAGAGCCATTGACCCCTACGTATGGGGATATGGAACTGCCTCCATTGAGGAGGCTTTGGAGCTTCGGGAAAACGGTATTTCTAAACCTGTGCTGGTGTTAGGCACGCCGCCCAGGGCTTGTCTGGAACTCTTTTTAAAATATGATATCCGTTTGGCTGTCTATTCTCTGGAGAAGGCGGAGCTGATTAACCAGCTTGCCGGCCGGTTAGGAAAAAAGGCGGTGATTCATCTGGCTGTGGATACGGGAATGAGCCGGATCGGTTTTCAGGTGACAGAAGAAAACGCCAGAAAGGCCGCCAGGATCTGCTGTATGGAGAACATAGAGACAGAGGGAATGTTTACCCATTTTGCCAGGGCAGATGAGACAGATAAAGAAGCTACCAAGCATCAGATTCAGGAGTATAACAGGTTTTATTCTATGGTTCAGTCTTATGGAGTTTCTATTCCGGTTCTTCACTGCGCCAACAGCGCGGGAATTCTGGAAGGCGTGGGAACGGCCTTTAACTGCGTGCGTGCGGGGATTTCCATTTACGGCTGCTATCCCTCTGACGAGGTGGAGAGGAAGGTTTCCATTGAGCCTGTGATGGAGCTGAAAACCCATATTGCGGGAGTAAGAACGATTAAAGCAGGTACGCCTGTAAGCTACGGCGGTACTTTTGTGGCGGACAGAGAGATGACGATTGCAACTATTCCTGTTGGTTACGCAGATGGATATTTAAGAAATCTGTCTGGAAAAGGAGAAGTGCTTATACGGGGAAAGAGGGCTCCTATTCTGGGACGGGTCTGCATGGACCAGTTTATGGTGGATGTGTCCCACATTCCAGGGGCTGGGGAGGATGATCTGGTTACTCTCATAGGAAAAGATCAAGAGGATGAAATATCTGTGGAAGAGCTGGCAAGAAAGGGGGAGGGCTTTCATTACGAGATTCTCTGCTGTATTGGAAAGCGGGTTCCCAGAATTTATCTTGCAGATGGAAAGGTCTGTGGAAGAAAGGATTATTTTAAGGGAGGGTATCTTTGGAGAGAATGATAACCTTCCCAATGTCTGAATCATAGAATAAAGAGAGAAGAATCTTAATGTATACACCAGTCAGAGAAGGTCAATACTATGACCAGAATAGATTGACGGAGTGTGAGAAAAGTGATTATCAGACGAGGAGATATATATTACGCGGACTTAAGACCTGTAGTTGGATCAGAGCAGGGAGGAATCCGGCCTGTACTTATTATTCAGAATAATGTGGGAAATAAGCACAGCCCTACTGTGATCTGCGCTGCCATTACATCCAGAATGAATAAAGCAAAGCTGCCCACCCATGTGGAGCTGGATACCAGGAAATGCGATATGGTAAAGGATTCGGTGATTCTTCTGGAGCAGCTGCGGACCATTGACAAGCAGCGGCTGAGAGAGAAAATCTGTCATATTGATCAGGAACTTCAGAGAAAGGTGGACTATGCCCTTCGGGTCAGCCTGGAGCTGGATACATAGTTGACCATTGACGAAGCGGCTGGAAAATGATATATTTTATCCGTTGGGAAAAAACGAAAGAATTTGAAAAAAGGAGTAATATTTCAAAATGGACGATGGCAACCCGCTTTTGTGTGTGGTAATATTCTTAATCTTTATTGGTCTGGATGCTATATTATTTGGATTCGGAGCAGCCATTCAGAACATTAACACCAGCGAGCTGGAAAAAAGTATGGAGGCTGGGAATAAGAAGGCCGCAAGGCTGCTTCGCATTGTAAACCGCCCAACCCGTTTTATTCACACCGTTCAGATTGTAACCTGTCTGATTGGAGTGATAACGGGAGGCTTCATTCTGGGAATTCTTGGAACAGGTCTGGAAAGACTTCTGGTTCGAACCGGCGTGGAACACGCTTTGCTGCTTTCAGCCCTCAGTCTGGTTCTGGCAGTAGTAGCAATGATTGTGCTGCTGGTTACGTTCGGAATTGTGATTCCCAAAAGATGTGCGGCCAGAACCCCTGAGAAATGGGGTTATGCCTGTCTGGAAATTGTCTATGGACTGATGATTCTCACCTTTCCTGTGAACGCTTTGGTGAACGGTCTGTCTTATATATTCCTTAAAATGATTGGAATTGATATGTATGCCGTTGAGGAGAACGTGACGGAAGAAGAGATTATGTCCATGGTGAATGAAGGGCATGAGCAGGGAATTCTGGAAGCCAGGGAAGCGGAGATGATTACCAATATCTTCGAGCTGAATGATAAAAGCGCGGGAGATATTATGACTCACAGAAAGAATCTGGTAGCGCTGGACGGCACCAGGTCTCTGGGAGATACGGTTGATTTTATTCTCAAGGAAGGTTCTAATTCCCGATACCCGGTTTACAACAGAGATATAGATGACGTAATGGGAATTCTTCATATGAAAGATGCCTTAATTGCCGCGGAAATCGACGGCAACAGGGAAAAGCCTATTAAGGAGATTCCGGGACTTTTAAGAGAAGCTCCCTTTATTCCTGAAACAAGGCATATTGATTCCCTGTTTAAGGAGATGCAGATGAAGAAAATCCATATGGTCATTGTAATTGACGAATATGGACAGACCGCCGGTATTGTGACAATGGAAGACATTCTGGAAGAGATTGTAGGCAACATTATGGATGAGTATGATCAGGAAGAGGAGGATATTCTTCCGTTAGACGATGGATCTTTCCTGATCCGCGGCATGGCTTATCTGGATGATGTGTCCAAGGCTTTGGATCTTGAGTTTACGGAGGAAGAGGAAGATTCCTATGATACCATGAACGGACTTCTCATATCCAAGCTTGACCGTATTCCCAAAGAAGGGGAGCAGGCAGAAATTCCCTACGGCCCCTATATTTTCCAGATCCAGCAGGTGGAAAATAAGATGATACGAACCATAAAGGCGATAAAACAGACAACAGAGGAATCCCACGAAGAAAATGATGAAACGGCCTCTCACACGGAAACAGGAGAGCCGGAGTAAGCTCTGATCTGTATTTGGAATAAGCCGAAGGAACATAGAAAGGAAAAGGAGACTATATTATGTCAGGACATTCAAAGTTTGCTAATATTAAGCATAAGAAAGAAAAAAATGATGCTGCAAAGGGTAAAATTTTCACTGTAATTGGAAGGGAGATTGCCGTTGCAGTAAAGGAAGGCGGTCCGGATCCAGCCAATAACAGCAAGCTGAGAGATGTAATTGCCAAAGCGAAAGCCAACAATATGCCCAATGATACCATTGAAAGAGGAATCAAGAAGGCTGCGGGCGACGCGAATTCCGTTAATTACGAGACAATTACATATGAGGGCTATGGTCCAAACGGAGTAGCGATTATTGTTGATACTCTGACAGACAACAAAAATCGTACAGCAGCCAATGTGAGAAGTGCGTTTACAAAAGGCGGCGGCAATGTAGGAACTCCAGGCTGTGTTTCCTTTATGTTTGACAAAAAGGGCCAGATCATAATTGATAAAGAAGAGTGCGACATGGATGGGGATGAACTGATGATGATGGCTTTGGATGCCGGCGCTGAGGATTTCTCTGAGGAGGAGGACAGCTATGAGGTAATTACGGCTCCTGATGATTTCAGCGCGGTTCGAGAGGCGCTTGAGACAGCTGGAATTGCCATGGCTGAAGCAGATGTAACTATGATTCCCCAGAACTGGGTTGAGCTGACGGATGAGGATGCCATTAAAAAAATGAATCGTATTTTGGATCTTCTGGACGCAGATGACGACGTACAGGCAACCTATCACAACTGGGATGAATAAAGGAAAGGTCTCTTTCCCGCGATTTAAAGCGGAAAGAGGCCTTTTTCTATTGTCAGCCAATGGCTGCTGTGCTACAATTTTTTTGAAAATTCAATAGAAAAGAAGGCGCAAAAAGTGAGAGAGGAAGAGAAGAGGTACGAAGCGTGTCTGGATATAGAGTATTCCTATAAGCTTGCCAAGAGGCTGGAGCATTATAAAACCAATCCGTGGCTGGGGTATCGAACCGCAGGGTCACAAGCAGAGCTGCATACAGGAGATATGCTGAAGCAGGAGATGGAGAAGATTGGGCTTTCTCACTTTATAGGAAATTCCGATTTTTGGATAAGGGGAAAAGAAGCCCTGCTGATCGAACATATGTTAAATCAACAGGGGAATGGACATGACAATAGGACGATGGTTCGATTTAGAAGATATAAAAACCTTCTTC